>NZ_JBNNXU010000008.1:0-191981 GCF_052873915.1 Photobacterium sp. DNB22_13_2 | reverse complement strand
GATGGGCGATGGGCGATGGGCGATGGGCGATGGGCGATGGGCGATGGGCGATGGGCGATGGGCGATGGGCGATGGGCAGAATGTAAAAAAGGGTTGCCTGTAGCAACCCTCTTTTTGTTTCACTCGGTGTGAGATTACGCGGTAGCCATATTGTCTGTTTGTACCGGCTTTGGTTTACGCTGAGCCAGAATAACCCCTGAAAGCACCATACCTCCACCAATATAGTGGTAAACCGCTAGCTGCTCGCCCAATGTGACACTGGCAATAATAGCTGTAAGGACTGGCATCAGGTTCATAAACATCGCGGTCCGATCTGCGCCTAATATTTCGATACCTTTCAACCAGCACCAAGGTGCCAATACTGAGGCAGGTAATGCGGCGTACATGATTAATGGCAATGATTCACTGGTGATCGCCATGCGCTCGCTAGTCAGTAGCATTGGGGTCAACATAGTGACAGCAAAAAGCCCCTGAATATACACAGATTGCCAGTTATTCAGTGGCATTTTCCAACGCTTCAGCAAAACACAGTAAAGCGCATAAACAAAAGCTGCAATCATCAACAGTGCATCGCCTTGTTTAATACCTTGAGAAGTCAATGTACTGATATCACCATGACCTAACATAAACACCAAGCCAGATAGAGACAGTACTACGCCAACTAAAGCTAGTGGCAATAATCTCTGGCCCAATATAGGTACGCTCAGGAACATACTGATCAATGGTACAAGCGAAATAATGAGTGCCATATTTGTTGCTGTGGTTGTCGCCGCAGCAAAATACCCCAGCGACTGGTTGAGCACCATGCCAAGCAAAGCTAAAAAAGCCAGCTTGGATAGATGTGGCTTAATTTCATGACGCTTGCGCCATACAGAAGGCATTACGAAAGGAGTTAATACCATCATGGCAAAAAACCAGCGATAAAAAGAGATTGCTCCGGGATCAATCACGCTGTACGACAATTTGTTAACGATGGCATTCCCTGCCCAGATAATGACAGTTAATAAAGGGAATAAATAGAACATGGTTTGCCTTTTAATTTGATTACGTAGGAATTGTGGCACGTCAGCTTACAAATAAATATCTCTAAAAAGACATAGTGGGTCTATTGTCAGACATTTGTATTTTCCCGCTAAAAGCCTTCAGCTTTCAAAGATACAATTCACCACCTAAAGCAATGAAAAAAAAGATAAAAACAACATAAGCATTATATATCTTTCAATTCATTCCCCAAGAGAAAGAGTGATCTGTCTCACGGGAAATCAATGCTAATAATGAAAGAGATGGATTTATTCAACGATAGAGTGACAGCTCTATTTTTTGCTTGCATTCTGGTCTGACCAGACTATAACTACAATATTCCCTCAGCCACTTTGAACAAGGACATTTCAATGCGCAAAAACCTCAAAATCTATAAGCAGATGAGCCGGCTGCCCTTTGGTGACAAGCTGTTTAGCTTTGTTGTCTGCCGTCTTGCCCCTTACTTTGGTTCAATCAAACCCAAGGTGACGGCATTAAAGCCCGGTTATGCTGAGGTCACCATTAAAAAGCGCCGTCGGGTAACAAACCATTTAAATACTGTGCATGCCATTGCGATGTGCAACATGGCTGAACTTGCTGGTGGGATGATGACGGATGTTTCGGTACCTGTAAAAAGTCGCTGGATCCCTGTAGGAATGACAGTTGAATACTTGAAAAAAGCCAAAACGGATCTAACTGCACATGCGCAGGGGGACAATATAGATTGGATGACGGAAGGGGATAAGCTCGTTCCTGTAGAGGTTAAAGATATAGAAGGGAACTTGGTCTTTCGGGCTGAAATTACAATGAATGTAAGATTTACTTAATACCCACTACCTTGATATACGTAGCCTTTATATACGTAGCACGGCGCAAAAATATTATTGCGCCATATTCTGTATGATTAATCTACCAAGGACAATTCAAGCTTCACTTGATTGGCATCAGGGAGCCAATGAAACATATAGTTAAACAGTTGATCTTCATCCATTTTAGCTAATTTCCCATGAATGAAGGAGCTCATATCAATCAAATGATCGACCTTAGCCACTGGCTGGTAAGGCTCTTTGAAACGACGCCAAATATCAGAATGATTAACATAAAAATTGGCAGCCGCCACTGCTTCCTCGAAAGTGGCATGTTCAGAGATCAACCTTGGTCCATCCCAAGTTGCACCATCAAGCACGCACACACCTATTTCCCCAGACTCCTCATAAGTTAGTTCATCCACATAAGGGACATTCCACCAACGAATGAGCTCTTCACATGAACGTTGCTCGTTGAGTTTATCTGAGTAGGGAAACTCGTCCATATTGAGTCTATTCCGAACCGGAATCTGACACGCTGTAAAATCCATAGCCAACAATTTGCATATTTATATTTTTGCATAATGTTAACTATCGTGATTTTTTTGTCAATTAACTTTTGGGGTAAAACATTGAAAAGTTATAATTTAATCGGAAATATATTCTAAATTTCACATCAAAAATTACCTTTATGGAACATTTCCCACCACTAGATAACCAAAGCGACCAATAAAGCTTTTCCTTTAATCATTAAGAAAAAGGGTTTTAGCCAATCGAGCCAGATTATAGGCATCATCATAACCAGAATGCTGACGCCCTTCCCATTCGATACCCGCCATATCCATCGCTGCTCGCTGTCCACAACGCTTTTTTGTGATGTGGCGTTGCAGCCTGAACAAGGTAGCCAAGTTTAGATATTCATCGAATGGTACTTTCAGACCTTTTTCTTCGCACTCTTTGCGAAGAATGATGTCATCACGCCCCCATGCGGCATAAATCTTGTGCCTACCACCAAATTTCTGCTCAATCGATTTCAAAATATGGCCAAGTGGCTTGCCATTTTTTTCAATCACTTCAGGCTTAATGCCTGTCAACTCGGTACAGAAGGGGGAAACCTGATCATTATCCGGTTTTACAAAATGCTGAGCTCGGCGCACAATCTCACCGTTGGTCAAATCAAGCTCTGCAACGCCAATCTCAATGATCTCGCCTGTCCTTGACTCGCGGCCATCATTCCAACAGCACATTTCGAGGTCAAAACAAACAATACGGTTAAAATTCATCTTACTTCCGGATATCACTCTATAACTGGCACGAAGGATAGCATTTAGCGGCGGGTTAGCCAAAGTGTGAAAGTCGAGAATCACATTCTGGCCAACCGGATATCATTGAGTATTAAGGAGGTTTAATTATTCAACTTAACTGTCTCTACCTAACAGCCTAAAATTCCAGTTCTCAACTTCATGGGTTTCAAGGCGCTGCTTCACCTTACTCATCCAACTATCAGATAGCTTTACTTGGGTTAATAACTTTTCCAAACCTTGATGATTTAGCGGGTCGCCAAAAAAAGTATCGCAAACCTCTTTCAAAGACATCGCATTTGGCACTCGCTCGATGAGTTTGAGTGGCTCATTGACACTTACCCTACCGGTTTTAATCACTCGGTATAACCAACCACAGCGGCTAATCTCTTGCATATCAACAGAAAGCGCTTCTACACCCCAACGCTTGTTTAGCTTAAAACATGGAGAACGAGGCTGGCTAACTTCAATGATGGCCTCTCCCCATTGGTAACGGTCGCCAAGACACACTGTCTCTTCCGTCATTCCTTCACTACTAAGGTTTTCCCCCATACCTGGAGCCAGCCACTCAACATTATTGCCATACTTTTCGGACCAATATTGATAATGCTCTAAAGGATATTGGTGAAGTGCCCGCTCTGACCCACCATGATGCCGCTGATCGGCACATTCATCGCCTTCCAGCCCATTCTCAGACAAGTAGAGTGATTGTTCGACAGCCTCTTTATCAATGGCAGTATCAAACCCATACCGATGGGCGACTTTACCCGTGTATATTTTTGTTAAGCTGTTCATTTTTCTCATTACTACATCCCAAGCGTTAAGCAAAAACGTTCAATTTTCAGCCATCGCTTTCAATAATTCAGGCTTTACTTCAAACCACTGCAATCGACCCAATATCTAGCGATCGGGTATGGAAACACATTTCCCTGTATGATTCTGTCAAATTGTCCACCATTACGTTCAATAACAGTGCGCGAGGCAATATTATCTTCATCGGCTGTGATCAGGGCTTTCTGAATACCTAGTTGGCAAGCTTTTGGTAAAGCGAGTTCCAACATAGCCTTTCCATACCCCTGCCCACGATGACTTGGCGCAACATCATAGCCGATATGGCCAGCTTCAAGGGATAAGAATGGCGTATCGATATTATGACGAACACGAATCACCCCAATGATTTCTTCATCTATGTTGACCAACCAATAATGATTACAAGGCACATAACCCTCAGGTAAATTAACACCATTAGATTCATCAACTAGAGACTGAATATAACCTTCATAATTCTTTGTCCCATCAACATAATATTGGGCATTATCAGGATCATGGGTAGCAAAATCCTTATAAAACCGCTGGAAAGCCGATGCATCGTCACCGCATGGAGAAACTAATTTCATTGATATAACTCCTTATTGATTCAGCTCTTCCAACGTTCGGATTTGCTTATATTGACTATCATCTCTAAAATCTTTTTCTGAGCAATACCAAATTGTATTCAACCCCGCAGCAATAGCTGGTTGAATGTCATTTTCTAAACTGTCGCCAACCATGGTGATGTCATGTGGTTCAACATCCAATGCCAACACAATACGTTGAAAATATTCAGGGGTACCTTTAGCAATTCCCATGTTAATTTTACAGAAATAACCACTGATATACTTGGCAAGCCCAACGCGATGAAATGCCAACTTGATATCTTCAAGCGATGAGTCATCGGCATTCGTTGCAACATAAATAGGAGTATTGGCGGATAACCGCCGTAAGGTCTCTCGCGCTCCCGGTACCGCCTGGACCTCAGGCCAGTGACACATCTTGCCCTGATATTGTGGGAAGTCGACCATCAAGGTGTCTCCCCAATCAAATAGGTATATCCTTGTCATGTAGAGTCCTTTCATTATGACTTATTGTCTGAAGCCGAGTGTAAGCTTCAGTATTCACGAGGAAAATGATTGCAACGCTACCAACGCTTCATCAGCTTTCTCACTCTGAACAAACACGTGGTCGTGGTAATACGCAGCGATCACATTAGCGCTGATCCCCTTCTCAGCGAGTTTGCCGGCAACGGCAGCCGTAAGCCCAACGGCTTCAAGGCTAGAATGGACTGTTAACGTGATCATCCTAAATGTTGCTTCATAAGCCAGATTACCCCTATCGGCATTATCCTTGCTGAGAACTAGGGTTAACCCTTCTGACTCGGAAAAAGTAGCGATCGGTGACAAGCCCATATATTTAGTTAAATCATCGTTCACGGTACAGAAAACATATTCCCCAGATTTCAGTTCTGGAGCCATCGATTTCAATAATTCGAGTAGATTAGTCATACCAGCCATATTTCTTCCTCGTTAGAGACTATATTTTACCGTTTTTGTTTAACCAAGTTTCTTGAGTAATTTGATACAAACAATGACGCTGAAGGCTATGCCCATGCGGTAGCTTCGGATGATTAAAATCTTGCCCAATATTTGCCATACCTATTTTGTCCATCACCCGTTGAGAGGGCGTATTTGGTAAAGCAGTAAACGCATAAACACTGGGGGACCGCAAGTGCTCAAACGCATATTGCAGCGCCCTTCTTGCTGCTTCAGGTGCATACCCTTTCCCCCAATGTTCTTTTGCCAGCCGCCAACCAATTTCGACAAAAGGCGCATTGGGAATGCCCGAGTGTTGGTCTTGACTATGTAAGCCGACAAAACCAATAAATTGTCCGGTTGATTTTAATTCAGCAGCCCAAAAGCCCCATCCTTTCTCAGTGATCAGTTGAGTGATTCTAGCCGCTTGAGCATCACTTTCTTGTCGAGATAATGTGGCCGGGAAATAACTCATGACATCCGGGTCAGCATTGATCATGGCATAAATGGGATAATCTTCACTCTTCCACTGACGGAGAATCAACCTGTCTGTTTCTAGCGGGTACACCATTTCACTTCAACTTCCTTTAACTACTGTTATTCTTTAATTCTGACAGATAGGTCTTTGCACCTTCTGACCATGTCGACGTCTTATCAAGTACTGCCTTGCGCCGCGCCAGTTGCAACAATATATCTAGTTTTTCCATAAATTCCTTGTCACCGACGCGACCTTTCTATCGTTGAATCGCTAACCTTTCCCGGTCAGACTTTTTCAATTTAGCAACCACAAGCTCGTAAGAACGATCGATTAAGCCTTTCAACATGCCATCTTCAATTTCATCTGTCACCGACACCGTTACCCAATGTTTTTTATTCATATGGTATCCGGGGCGAATAGCCGTAAACATTGAAGTAAGTGCCTCATTATCTGCCGGCGCCCCTTTTAGGTTAATGTCGACAACCCCATTGTTCACCGATAGCAATGCAAACATCTTGCCCAGCACTTTGAAAACCATGACGTCAGCGCCAAATGGGTAATCCAGCTCGGCTTCAGGTAACGTCATGAGAAAGTCAGCAATCTCTTGTTTGTTCATAGCTACCTCTAGATAAATGGACTCAGCGATTTGTACGAATTGCGATCGGGTGATCTGGATTTAATTGCAGAAGATCCCACATGTTTCCGTAGAGATCTTCGAAGACTGCGACCGTGCCATAGTCTTGCTCTTTCGGCTCACGGACAAATTTAATACCGTCTGCAACCATACGATTATAATCGCGCCAAAAGTCATCGGTATTTAAAAACAGAAAGACTCTCCCCCCTGTTTGGTTACCAATAAAGTCTAACTGTTCAGGCTTCGATGCTCTTGCCAACAGCAAACTCGCACCATGGGAGTTTGGCGGTGCAACCACTACCCAGCGTTTGTCCTGCTCTGGCTGGTAGGTATCTTCAACAAGCTCAAACTTCAGCTTATTGACATAAAAATCAATCGCTTCATCATAGTCTTTAACCACAAGGGCAATGTTTACAATGCTCTGCTTCACTCTGTTTTCCTACCTAATTTATATTAACTTTCATCTGCGTTGAAGGCGTATTATCGACAAAATGTGCCCACACATGATCATATACCTGCCGCTGCCCAGGAAATGGCACCAAGGTCTTCGCTTCTTCAAGGCCAACCCAACGATATTCGGTGTGCTCCTCATTCAGTGTGACAGGCTGATTCGGTGGGCATAGCACCGTAAATACCGGAATGATCTGCAGGACATTGACATTAGCTTCAAAGAACTGCTCTAAAAACTGGGCATTGTAGAGTTCAGACACGGCGATTTGCGTTTCCTCAAAGAACTCTCGCACTATCGCCTGCCAGCCCTTTTCCTCACCTTCAATCGAGCCCGCAACATGGCACCAATATCCACCTTTTACACGCTTCATTAACAGCATTTTCATTTCGCCATCAATTTCAGACAAAGCGACACCTGAAACAATTGAAGTATTTACCGGGATCTTTTGAGTTGTCATGTATTACAGCCTAAACATCTTTGGGAGTATATTGCTCAAATACTTGTTGGGCGGTCATTTTATGCGTGTCGTTTTTCAATTCATAAAAATCGGGCTTTTCATCGATGAATATTTCACTGGTTAACGTGAAAGCTTGCTCCTGAAATAGTCCAGCAGACACAATGTATTCATTACTCGGCAATAAATGATAAAACAGGTGTGTCCCACAGGTTCCGCAAAACACCCGCTCAGCCCACTCAGACGAGCGATAGACAACAGGCGCATCGCCCTCTATTGTCACAACATCATTGCAATGCACCGCAAACAACGGGCCACCAGACCACTTCCTGCACATGTTGCAATGGCAAAGACCCACCTCTTTTTGATCCTCGGCTGTTAGCTCAATAGCCCCGCACAAACATTTTCCTTTCATGCTTTTCTCCTTCACTTTCGAACAGCAAAAACTATTTTAAGTTTATGTTATACCAATCTGGATAAGTAGTTGCCCATGCATTTGCACTGGAAAAATCGTTGTTATCAAGGCAGATATTGCAGTAACTAGTGGCTCTAATTACAAAATATCTAACGCAGAGAACAGCGATTTTAACCTGCAAGGCTGATCAAATATTTATGTAGGTTGGTATTAGATAAGGAGATATTGTGACAGGTGACTGCGTTATATTCTGTGACTGATGAAAACCCTAAGCAAAAAAAAGCCCTCACCAAATGGCAAGGGCTGAGTCATTCTATTCAGCGATTGAATTAATCTTTATTCTGACGCTTGTTTTTAGGCACGTAATTCAAAATTGAAATCGGTACAGGTTTTCTAGGTTCAAAGCCTTCGACTTCACGGCGCTCAATCAAGTGGCCCAAGCGGCTTTCAATCATGCACAGATTTTTGAAGTTGTCCTTCGATACAAACGAAATAGCTTCACCTGATGCATCAGCACGACCGGTACGGCCAATACGGTGAACGTATTCGTCGGCTGGGAATGGCAAATCATAGTTCACTACGCGTGATAGCTCTTCAATATCAATACCACGCGCACCAACGCCTGTAGCAATAAGATATTTGATCTTGCCAGCTTTGAAATCTTCCAGTAGCTGGACTCGAATCGCTTGGCTACGGCCACTGTGGAATGCTTCAGCAGCAATATCACGTTTTTCTAACTGAGAAGCCAGTTTAGCTGCACCGTGTTTGGTTTCAATGAAGATCAATGCTTGATCCCACTGATTTTCTTTGATCAAGTGGCTTAGCAGCGCCGACTTCATATCTTTATCGACAGTGATTAACCACTGCTCGATATTCGCTTTAGACGCTTCATTAGCCGCAATACTGATCTCATGCGGGTTTTCGACCACTGACTTTGCTAAGTCACGCACTTTCTTGGAAAGCGTTGCTGAAAACAGTAAGAATTGCAGCTCCTCAGGCAGACGATCGATAATCTTATTGATATCCTCAATGAAGCCCATATCGAGCATACGGTCGGCTTCATCGAGCACCAGCATTTCCACTTCTTCAAAGTGAACAGCACGCTGGCCATACATATCAAGCAAACGACCTGGAGTCGCCACCAAGACATCAACACCATCGAGCAAGCGTTGCTTCTGCTGCTTCTCATCCACACCACCATACATGGCCAATGATGTTAAACCCAGATGCTTAGCATACAGAGTGACCTTCTCTTCAACCTGGATCGCCAACTCACGGGTAGGAACAAGAATTAAGGCACGGATTCGCTTTTTACGCTGCGTCTGACCTTGGCTTAATTTTTCAAGGATAGGCAATACGAAACTGGCCGTTTTACCGGTACCTGTTTGTGCTGCTGCAATCAGGTTTTTACCCTGCAAGATAACAGGGATAGCCTTGGTCTGGATCGTTGTTGGCTTGCTGTAGCCCAGTTCATTGACCGCTTTGGTTAATGACTCGCTGAGCCCAAGTTTAGAGAATGGCATGAATCGCCTCTAATTGTACTTTAACTAAATATAGTAGAGCCGCCTCTACATGAAGCGCGGGAGTGTACCACGAACATTCTAACCAAGAGACAACTTTCCTTCTTACGCGCAGCTAATTTGTATAGTAATAAGCCCACTGCCTTTTCATTTGTGAAAATAAAAAGCGCTGTGGGCTCAAATGGCTATTAGCAAGGTGAAGGCTCAATTACATAAAGCTCACCTTCGGATTTCGCTCTTCATTCAAATTGCTCTTGCCATAGGTTTCTTGGTAGATCTGCATAAAGTCTTCGCGAATTTGCTGCTCGAGGTGAGTCGCCATTTCTGTCGGGCAGAACAACATGACATGCACCACCTGCTCACCGGTTGATGTTGTGGTGATATGAATGTGTGGATCCGGGCCAGGTAGATCAACCCCCGCATGTTTTTCGATTACCCCGTTATAACGTCTAGCCACATCGATAAACTCCTCGCAATGGCTTTCAATCTGTTCAATAACTTCAGGAACCATCACGAAAAGATTGACGAACTCTTTAATCGTAATACTGAAGCTATGATAAACATAGCGCTTCATAAAGTTCAGGTTCTTTACTGGATAGGTAAAAAACATGCTGTTTGGTAGGGTCGCCGTTTTCCCCGTAAAGTGATACTGACCATGATGAAGATCGATTTCTTGGATCACGGTCGCCATCATATTATGTTCGATCACTTCACCACACAGTGATCCCACTTCAATCCAGTCCCCGATCCGAAAAGAGCGCGCGCTTGCCCGCTGAATCGAGCCAGTAAAACAGAGGATGATCTCTTTGGAAGCAACCACTATCGCAACGGCAATCGCTGTCACAGATAGGGCGAATTCACTGATTTCAGACTGCCAAAGCATGAACAGTACAACCACCATCAAGGTGAAGGTGCCGTTTTTTGTCCGCGACATCCACTTGCGCTGATGCTCAGAAACGAACGCGACGTCCCCGCGTATTTGCTTTAGGACTAACCGCCTGAACATCAAAACTAATGCGATGATCAGTAGGCTTAGCAACATTTTATTTTCTATAAAGAAATCAACAACCGATAACAACTTCTCTGGCATGAACGCCTCTTCTCACTCTCTTATTCATTTTCTATATTTCTGTATAATACTTGGCTAAATTCCCACAGTTTTCATCTAAAATCCAGCAGTACCAAAACACCATTGTTTAAAACGCTGGCAAGTTAAAACTTACGACACAACCATAGCGTTTAATCGCAACCAAAGATGCTTTAATAAAAATAAACCGCTATATGTAATGGTGTGGTAGCGCAATTACGCATGGGACAGCGATCACCCGCAGCATTTCCTATATAACTCATCAAAAAAGAGAATAACTCTAAAAAATGATGAAATACTACTAATTATGCCCGATTGATACTCCATTCCATGCATAAGCGTATAACTGTTTTACGAATTGCACATATTTCTTATCGACTGACTAGATTTCAATACATTTCATTATTACTTGCCACAACATCATAAATTCAAATAAAACACATCAAAACATACACCAGGCGCATATATAAATCCCAAGCTAGAAGTACCTGCAACAAAACACTCTTCGTCATGAGGTGATCATCTATGGAAGGATTAACATATCGACAAGCATCCAGATTCTTGGACATGGCAACAATGGGAATAAAGAAAGGCGAGGTAGAAGAATTCCTCACTATTGATAACCGCATAGGTTGGATTAACAGCCAACTTTCTGAACCTTACGACAGCCACAAAGAGCGTACACTTTACCAAGCACAGCAACGCGGAAGCACCTCGACAACTCAGGAAATACGCGTTTGCGCATGGTTTGATATCGCCCTGTGGAAAGGGGCACAATTGCGCCAGCGCATGGCCTTTGCATTGAGTCAGATCTTAGTCGTTGGCGATCGGGATTCCCAGTTGGCTCCCTACCCTGAAGGAATGGCCCACTACTACGATATTCTGACCCAGTACGCATTTAGCGACTACAAGACCCTGCTTTATCACGTCACTCGATCTCCGATTATGGGGCATTACCTCACCATGGTCGGTAACCTACCTAAAAGCCACACAGGGGTTAATCCTGACCAAAACTATGCCCGAGAGGTCATGCAGCTCTTTACTATCGGATTAGAGCAACTCAATCTTGACGGTACCCCAAAGCTTGACGAAAACAACCAACCTATCCCGACCTATGACGATAATGACATTGAAAACATGGCTCGTGTATTCACGGGCTGGTTTATGGAAGGCAGCAGCATGGAAGCCCCCATGATTGCCTATGATGACTCCCACGATATGGAAGCCAAGACAATTCTCGGGACCGAGCTTCCTGAAGGCGTTGGCACAGAAGCAGAGCTAGATCTGGTATTAGATCTACTGGTAAGCCACCCTAATACCGCCCCCTTTATCAGTACCCTTTTAATCAAACGTTTTGTTACCTCTAATCCAAGACCTGAATATGTGGCTAGGGTGGCTTCCGTTTTTCGCAATACAGGGGGTAACCTCGGCGAAGTCATCACAGCGATCTTGACCGACAGTGAAGTGCTGAAAGAAAACGACCTGCATGTCGCCAAAGTACGTGAGCCTATCTTGGCAATGACATACCTTTATCGTGCCCTTGATGCGAAACCAGGCAGTAATGGGTCAATCACTTTCAATGCAATGCTATATGAAGAGACCTTCAATCAATACCCGCTTGGTTCACCCTCAGTTTTTAATTTCTATTCACCCGAACATCGACCAAGTGGCGAACTTGAAAGCAACAACCTGACATCACCCGAGCTAGAAATTATTGACTGGAATCAGGTCATCAAACTAAGCAATATCGCTTGGAAGGTACTGCAGGATAATGGCTACAAGACCAGCTCTAATAGTAAACAAGAGCTCTACCCGGTTGTTAGCGACTTTATAGCCGCAAGCAATGATTATGCATCACTCTCAAACCTGATAGCCAACCGTTTCCTAAAGGGTGAAATGCCCGCCGATCTTGCCCCAAGGATAGAAGGTCTGTGGAATGCTAAAAACAGTAATAACAAACCTTATGCTGTCGCCGCCATGCTTTACCTCGCATTCATTTCACCCAGCTTTATGGTTCAGGAGTAAGCCTTATGAACTTATCAAGACGCGACTTTCTTAAAACTGCTGCCGTTACTTCTTCAGCCACAGCATTGCCCCTATCGCTGACCTTGCCCACTCAAGCGCTAGCTAATGGTACCGATGACTACAAAGCAATTGTCTGCCTTTTTCTTTTTGGGGGAAATGACTCTTTCAATATGGTTGTCCCAGCATCTGGACCAAACTACGAGAATTATGTCAGTGCTCGACCGGATATCCACCTCAGCACTACCGTTATAGCTTCAATGCCGGGCTTTACGGCGGAAAACGGGCAAGCGATTGCACTTAATGGCAACATGCCGGAACTTGCGCAGCTAATGATGGAAGGCAATGCAACAACAGTCGTTAATGTTGGTACACTTATCGAACCAACAACCAAAAGCAACCAAAGTTCTGTTAAGACCCCACCTAATCTTGGTGCCCATAATAAGCAACAACTTGCTTGGCAAAGAAGCTGGGATACAGGTCAATATCATCCATATGGATGGGCTGGTATGATGATGGATCTTCTAGCCTCTGGCGCTGAGGTCGTATCGCCAAGTATGTCCTTCAGTGGCAATGAGTTAATGAATAGCCAAACCGGTACCGATCTGCGGATCAGTTCTGATGGGCTACGCGCGATGTCACCACTTGCTATTAACTCTATAAATAACAATGTCCAAAAATTGCTAGATAACAATACAGGCTCCCACTTTGCTAAAAGTTACTTACAGCGTTTTCAGGATGTTATTGATTTTCAGAGTTCACTGAGTAATACACTCGATCAGTATCCTGAAGACGAAACTATTCCCGCTAGCTATTTAGGTGGGCAATTCAGAATGGTTAAGCGTCTAATTCAATCCAGCACAGATCTTAACCAAGGCCGCCAAGTCTTTTTTGTCTCGATTGGCGGCTTTGATAATCACAGTAACCAACGTGGCAAACATGACAGTATCCTTGCGCAAATAGATTCCGCATTAAGTGCATTCTATCGTTCACTCGAAGCTGATCAGCTACATGATAAAGTCACAACATTTACCATGTCTGATTTTGGCCGAACCATCGAAAATAACAGTAATCGCGGTACTGACCATGGCTGGGGTAGTAATCAAATCATTGTCGGGGGACAGGTAAACGGCGGTAAAGCTTACGGCCAATACCCAGAGTTTATTCGTGACGGTGCTGATGCTAACGGAAACAAATTCATCCCATCTACATCATCAGAGCAATTAGCTGCAACCCTATGTAAATGGTTCGGCCTTTCTGATAACAGCGTCGACTATATATTCCCGAGCCTAAGCCCAGCAAATACCAACTCTTTCCCTAGTCGATATTTGGGCTTTTTGGGAGAGGTAACGCCACCACCAGCAATACCCGTCAAACTAGCGATTGCAGGTGTTTCTGCCTCAGTGACCCGGGACGACCATACACCAGAAATGGCCGTTGATGGAGACAGCGCTTCAAAATGGACCGCAAAAGGGTTAGGTATCACCTATACGCTAAAACTAGCTACCACCGCGACGCTGAGTGACATTAAATGGTCTCAAGCCAAAGGTAATGTCCGGCAGTACTTTATCGACATAGCCGTGAGTAGCGATGGGGTTAATTACTCGGGTATTTCTAATGTGGTGACACCTGGAACAACAGTGGGCCTTGTCAGTAACCCAGTGAATGCTAATAACGTGAAGTATGTACAGCTAACCTGTAACGGAAATAATGACCCTGATAATTCAGCTTTAAGAACATGGAATAACTTCCAAGAAATAGAAGTGTGGGGAAATTAGCCGCATAAATTTAAAAGGGCCATAAGGCCCTTTTTTTATAGAGGAAAGTTGAATTCTCTTTCCTGCATTTTATCTAGTGTTATCTCATATTGCTGTTCTTCAGGGTTAGCAATAATAATGTCATTATCATATTGGATAGGATCATCATCTACTGCATTACAGGTAAACGCAACGGTATAATCACCTGCTGGAATATATCCAAATGCATAGTCTCCATCCGGATCTACAGCGGCTGATGCATATGGTAATACATATTGGCCTGCAGGAAGGTTATCACCAATAAAATCTTCATCTAGTGGATCAAAGTTGTCCACTAACTGATAGTCTCCCAATACATGTTCAGGATATAAATAAACAAAGTTACCTGTGTCGTATTCGCAACCAAGACCTTGATCAAATAGAGCTAAATCGACATTACCCCAAAGTGATGCAGCTTGACCGTTATCTACAATTTTTACGCCATGTGGTTTTAGGTTGTAACCATTGTTATTGTTGCTGTTTCCACGCAAAACAAGAGACTGGCGTAAGTCGAACTCTATAGTAAAGCTCTGTACAGTATTGTCATCTTCAGGAACAACTTCAAAGCCACCCAGCTTTAATTTATTACTTGGGATCTTAAGGTCGTACTCTCCAGACGTTTCATCATCCTTGACCCAGTTCATGTTGCCTAGTTTAGTATGAACAATCATTTGCTTATACACACCAGCAGGCAAACTATGCTCAGTGATAATCAAAGCCTCGTCTGTGCCTTGATAATCTAACAGGTCGATTTGCTGGTAGTCATTGCCATCGTCATCGGTATCTACATCAATGATGTAAGTGTTTCCATTCTCATGCTTTAACTCAAGCTTATCGAAAGCAACAACGACTTCCGACATGGTATCAACTGGTGCATCGGATACACTGAAAGACACTTTTGCATACTGGGTAGAGTCGTTACTGCTGTCACTACCACACGCTGAAAGCAACGTAGCCACTGCTAATACGGATAAGGTTTTATAAAACGTCATGATAATCTCCATTAATGACGTAATTTTACCGCTCTTTCCCATGAACGCTCAATAAACAAAAGCTGAATTGACAAATAACTGACAAACTATCATAAACGTTTTATATTCTAATTATAACAAGATTTAGTTGTTATTTATTAATGACTAACGATACTAAAACAAATTATCTATACACTAAAGTAAAACTATAAATGCAAATTTTTCATTGCCACTTAAAACGTTTTTGATATCGGTATTTTGATAAATACTTCAGGTAACACCCCTGCCCGAATGTTTACTTGTACGGCTGGATATAATAACTTGGGCACATTCAGTTGCTTATCACGCTCAGAGCGAAAGTCTACAAATTCACTTTCAGAGGTTTCTCGTTTTAAGTGGATATTGTCTGACTTACATTCACCCACAGTAGTTTGATACTTCAGTTCTCTACCTCCAGGTTGGTAATCATGGCAAACCCATAAACGGGTTTTATCAGGTAACGCGTATATCCGCTGTATACTGTCGAATAGTTGTTTTGCATCACCGCCAGGAAAGTCACAGCGTGCAGAACCAAAATCAGGCATGAACAAGGTATCACCAATAAAGGCATTTTGATTAACCAAATAGGTGACACCGTCACCTGTGTGTCCTGGCGTTTCCAACACTGTCCCTGTTAGCATTCCAATACTAAATTCTTCCTTATCCTCAAAAAAATGATCAAACAGAGCTTTATCTTCAGCAATACAATCGTCATTCATACCTAGAATGGGACGAAATGCAGCTTGAACATCAACAATATGGCGGCCAACACCAATCTTGCCACCTAGCTTCGATTTTATATAACTTGCAGCTGTTAGATGATCGGCATGAGCATGCGTTTCTAAGATCCATTCGAGACTGAGCTGCTTTGCTCTTATGTAGTCAATAATGTCATCAGCAAATTCTGTACTGACAACGCCTGATGGCAAATCAAAATCTAAAGCACTATCAATCACCGCGCAGTGCCCACCCGTCATATCGTAAACAACATAGCTAAGTGTTGATGTCTGCTTATGAAAAAATACCTCAATAGCAGCTGTCATCACCTACCTCCCAGCCAATCAGAATGCAATTCAAATTAGTCACAACACCATTAATTTTAGCTAACTTTAAAGGTTATTTTGTTCTTACTACGTGACATGATGTACTGATTGGTTCCCAAAGAGCTCGCTGACTTAGGTATAATACCCACCAAATGCTCCTGCCTAAGCCCTAGCAAATGAATAAGATCTATCAGCCGCTTTTTGATAACGATAACCCTCCCGCAGAAATATTTTTTGGTCATGAAGTGTTTTTACCCAACACAACGACGCCAAGCCACAGCCACCCATGGGGGCAACTACAAATTATCAATGGTGGTATTTTGGAGCTGAGGGCTGAAAAAAAACGGTTTCTGTCACCTTCACAATATGCAGTATGGGTGCCGGCAGGTATTGAGCATGAGAGTTTTATGCGACGCAGCTTGAATTACTGCTCGATGAATATTACGCACCCGCTGGCCGATCCGCTTCCTAACTACCCCTGCTTACTGGAGGTTAGCCCTATTATGGAAGCAATCATCAATGACCTGAAAGCCCGACAGGTGGCAATACCGGAGTCAAAGCAAGATAGAAGATTGATTCAAGTTCTACTCGATCAAGTCTATCAAGCCAAAGAGCATGAACAGTTTCTCCCTACCAGTAACGACAAGTTATTAAAGCCTATCCTCAGTGAACTTGAACGTAACCCGATGTCTGAAAAAACGTTGAAGGACTGGGCTGAAATACTCCATACCACGGAAAGGACTTTGGCCAGACACAGCCAGGACAAGTTGGGGATGAGCTACACCGAATGGAGGCAAAGACGTAAGTTTTTATTCTCCCTGCATTTGCTGCGAAAGGGAGCTTCGGTTAAAGAGATCGCATTGACGTTGGGCTATCACCAAGCTTCACCATTTATCACATTATTCAAGCGCCATGCGCAATGTACGCCAGAGCAATACCGCCAGCGCTTCTTTGCTAGTAAAGAATAATCACTAACTATAACTCAGACACTTCAAGGTGCTTGGATGTAAAACTCTCGGGTATTGAAATATTCTCTCTTCACTGCGGTCTGTATATCTGAAGCGCGTTGGAGGGGTTGATGAAACAGCTTATTGCTTTTCTTTTATATGGACTTATCTTCACTCTGCCGTTAAGCATGCAGGCAGCATCGCTTAACGGCTTTAATTTATCCAATGCATCGATTCCTGCAGAGGAAATACTGTCTGGCGGGCCGGGTAAAGATGGAATACCTGCTATTCTTCACCCCAAATTTATCACTGCGAGTAAAGCGCACTTCATGTCACCCACAGATCCGGTACTTGGTGTCGAAATCAATGGCAAATTTCGTGCTTACCCTATCAAGATCTTGAATTGGCATGAGATCGTAAATGATCAAATCGATGGCAAGCGTTTTATTGTCAGCTACTGTCCACTTTGTGGTTCAGGTATGGCTTTTTCTTCCACGCTCAATGGCCGGGAATTAACGTTTGGCGTATCAGGTCTGCTATATAATTCTGACGTTTTACTGTACGACCATCAAACTGAGTCCCTGTGGTCACAAATCAAAGGATCAGCCATATCAGGGCAGTCCGTTGGAAAACAGTTAACCCAATATCCTCTGACATTGATACGCTGGGGAAAGTGGCAACAGCTGCACCCGCACACAGACGTGTTATCAACAAATACAGGCTATCAACGCAATTACCAGCACGATCCCTATGCAGGATACAGCCGTACGCCACGCCTCTACTTCCCTGTCGCCAACCAAGCGCCATCTATCTACAGTTCCAAAGATACGGTCATGGGATATAAAGGACAAAACGGGGTCATCGCTTTCCCGTTTGCAGAGTTGAGGAAACAGGGAAAATCCCAGTTCACCTATCGTTTTGAGCAGCAAACACTCACCATTCACTGGGATGAGAAAAATCAATCAGCCTACATAACAAACCACCAAGGGCAAGAACTCCCCAGCACGTTGTTATATTGGTTCGCTTGGTATGCCTTTTATCCAGGCACTCAAATATACAAGGCCCGCTGAAACATTATTGGAGATTGAACGATTCAAACCTTTCATAGTCAATTTATTTAATACAAACAATATATTAACTCATTCACAACCTTTGCAAAGGTTAAAAAAGCAGCAACAATATAGGCATCAACGCCCATAAAGCAATCAAACCTAGTTGCATATCACAAAAACAGCACACAAAGCAGAGCTTTACTTTGATATGAAGAGGCAAAGCCAGATAATAAAACCACAAAAACGCCAATTAGCTAGGTAATACAACTATGATTGATATGATTTTTCCTGCATTGTTCTTATCAACTGTAATCGGCTTTAGCCTATGGGGCTGGACACAAGTCTTCCGTGTGGTATTTCGTTTTTAATACTATCCCCATCCAGTGAAGCCTTCAGGGCCATTGCTCAACAAAAACAAAAACTAGAAAAAATAAGCCAGCATACATGCTGGCTTACTCATCTATAGTCGCAGTGCTCTTTTCTGTTCATAAGAGTAAAGCTATACAACCTTGAGCTAAATTAATTAACGAAATAAATATTACTCTACTTGAAGATATTATAAATTATTCTTCAAAATTACCGATAACAAGCTGTTCTCGACCAAGAATAATCGCTTTACCCATCGAAAATGCAGAATCCACAACAAGATTATCATCAAGAAGCAAAAAGTCTGCATCTGCATTAAGCGTTATTTCGCCCTTATTAATACCCAATGATTTAGCGACATTTTGTGACATCATCGCACTTGCCTGACCAACGTCTAAACCACGGTCTATTAGCGTACGAAGTAACTGGATATTCGAATCAACAGCAGCGGCTGATATCGTTATCATTTCACCTGCATCATTAAATTGTGGCAGGCTACCATTACCATCAGAGCTAACAGTGATACGCTCTGATGCTACCCCAGACTCCAAAGCAGCAAAGACTGCTTCACCGGGGTCGGTGAAAGCACAGCTACCACCAGAGGTAATATCCATTACGCCACCAGCTATTGCAAACTTCGCCGCCTCTTCAAATAAAGGGATCGTTCTTGCAACATGGGTAGGAGAAAAATTACTATGAGGAATACCTCGCTCAATTAACTCGTTTATTTGTTTAAAAGGGTCTGGCAAACCGCCCATATGCATATGCAGTACCCCTTTCTTTCCAGCAAGCATCGCCCCCATTCGTACATCCGATGCAATTCGCAATAATTCTTCAGTAGTAGGGAATGAGCCGCGGTGGTCAGCGATAGCAATTTTAACGCCCAGTACTGGCTCTAAAAAAACAAGATCATCTCGTATATTATCCGTTAGAGTCACTGTAGGCACTTGATAAGAGCCAGTATGCATCCATGCTGATAGACCTTCAGCACGTAACCCCATAACCTTGGCAAAAAGATCTTGTGGTGAACGTGTTGAGCCATCAGTACCCATCACACCGACTACAGATGTGATCCCTGCTTTGATCAATTTAGAAAATGTTATTGAAGGTGTGCGACTACTAAAACCACCTTCACCACCACCACCGGTTAAATGCACATGCTGGTCGATAATACCCGGGACCATCAATTTTCCAGTTGCGTCAACAGTCTTGACTGGAGTACCGAGACCGCTCACATTCATTTTATCTTCAATAGCGATGATTTTATTACCAGCAACTAATACATCTTTAACACCTAAAGAGGAAGGAGCATAAACATTGGCACTTTTGATCAGAGTAAGGTGTGTCATTCTTTTGTTTCCCATATTGTAATTTTTAAATGCATCACTCTATGTGTGATGCATCATTCCTTATTCATATCATATTTAGCTAAGCTATTGTGAAATGCCGAATTTGGCTTAATCATGCAAGAAATGCATAGCGCAGCTAATAAGTGTCACTAACAATATTCTTCAACTCTAAAAATATTTCAGAGTGTACTAATAAAATAATAAAAAAAAGCCAGCAATTTTGCTGGCTTGATATTCTCACATTGAGTTCATTATAAAATGTACCGATTACATGTTTTCATCCATCACAGGTGAATCATCCTGCTGCAAGCCAGACGAATCGCTGTCATATGATGAACTGTCATCCATCACATCAACTCCTTGATTACTATTATCCCCTTGGGTCCAATCGTCATTTTGTCCATTCTCATCTTGCATCGCTGGTTGGTTGGCATTTTTGCCCTGACCGGCTTGCATCGCATACTCGTCATCAACATCAATCGTCAATGTTGCCGATGCCCCTTCAACAGCCGTACCGAGATCGGTTTGCCCTTCAAACTGAACAGTCGCCTCACCTTCAAACTCATCTGATAACTTCATAAGAAGCGGCTTGGATAGGTTGCCACTAACCGTGTAGGAGCCATCACTGTTCAGTAATGCATTGGCAATAGTTGCCCCGTCAGGAAGTTCACTGATTTCGACCTGGGTCACATCAGGGTTTTCTGCCACATCATCAGGGATCTCGAAATGAACATTGTTGCCCGGAGCTGCTGTAAGATCGCTCTCGGTATCGTTGCCCTCTTCACCATAATCTGATGAGGCATCATCAGTCACGACCGTTTGAGTATCGACATCTTGCTGGCTGCTATCATCGGATTGCACCGATTCTGATCTAGCTGCTGGGTCTTGATACTCATCAACATCAAGAGTGATCTGATGAACGGAAGTTGCATCTCCGTCAATTGATGTGACTTCGAGTGGCAATTGACCGGTAAAGTCATCATCACTCCAGAACACCCACCAACCATCACCATCTTCAATTACCGTGCCTTGTTCACCATAGTAATCAACAGCAGTAATTGTCGATTCATCCCCTAAGTTTAACGCTGCCAATAAATCATCTTGAGTCAGTTCCAATGATCCCATTTCATTAAGCGTGAAATCTGAGGCTTCCGGTTCGGCAACATCAACATTGAAATGAGTTTGAATACTGCTTTCACCATCTGTAGCAACAAACGCAATTTGAGCCTGTCCAGCAAATCCTTCTGCTGGCGAGAAGGTGTACTGCCCCTCGCTATTTGTTTCCAACACGCCTTGTCCACCAACCAATTGGACTGATTCAATGGTTAACTCGTCATTATCGGCATCAGTTAGCTGAGCAAGCATATCGGCATCGGAGAAAGCCAAATCATTACCAGCACCAAGCTCGGTGGTAACAATGGCATCAACCGTTGGTGCGGAGGAGTTATCCGCATTTGCACCCGTTTCTGCAGCAACAACAGCAATACTACTTTGAACATCGACCAAACTGCCGTTGTGTTCCACCTGATAAGCAAAATCAACCTGCCCTTCAAAGCTCTCTGCTGGGGTAAATGACCATGTTCCATCGCCATTATCAACCAGCTCACCTTGAGAGCGGTCAATGAGGTGGACGCCTTGAACTTCATCACCATCAGCAGCCTCTAACCCCTCAGCCATGCCTAACAAGTCTTCCATTGTCAGCTCGAGGGTTTCACCCTGAGTAGCATCAAAGTCAGCATAGGCTTCTGTTGATTCTGGCAACGTATTGGACGACTCATCACCGTAGTCTGCAGTAGTCGCAGAAACGGTAATGAAGAAACTGCCGGAAAAGTCAGCTGGTGGTGTGAGTGACAAGTCATCGAAACTCCAAGTCGTCACATCAACGACCTGACCGGGCTCGGTGATTGTAATGGTGTTCTCCCCATCAGTAACGACAAAACCGACAGGGAAACCGGTAATCACTAGGTGACTCAATTGCTCGGAAGCATCGAGCATATCAACATTCAACCCCAGCAAACCGGTAGTATCTTCATCGAAGACTAGTGGTCCTTCATGATCTGTGGTGATCACTGCCCCATCAGCGACCGGACGGATATAAACAGGCATATCCAACACGGTTGTCGCACCACTAGGATCGCTCACTTCGACCTGCAGCTCAGTGGTACCGGAGTAATCGTTAGATGGCGTATAGGTCCAGCTGCCGTCCTCATTTTGCTCGACTTCGCCGGCATCTTCACCGTCAACGGTAATGACGCGAGAAACAACCAGCTCATCACCATCAACATCGCCGAACAAGTCAAGCATATCTTCTGCTCTGAAAGTGAAACCACCGTCTTCGTATGTGGTTAGGTGAGCATTACCTCCATTGAACGGTGCATCGTTGACCGGCATAACATCAACCTTGAGGGCACCATCAACAATGTTTTCACCATCTGAGATTGAGTAATCCAACTCTATCAGGCCATTAAAATCAGACGGTGTGATCAGGTGGTACATCCCATCTTGTTGCAGTTGCAAATTGCCATTTGGTGGCTGCTTCAACGACAAACTTTCGAGTGTAAGGTCATCACCATCGGCATCAGTCGCTTGGCTTAAAATGAACGCAGGGTCAATTTCCAGCACCTGATCTTCATCGACATCCAATTTCAGCGTCGGTGCAACTGGCAAATCTTCGACTGGCTTAACATCGACGGCAACCGTCGCCGTATCAAATGAACCGTTACCATCGGTTACTGTGTAGGTAAATGACGCAGGCCCGTTGTAGTCAACATCAGGGGTGAAAACGACGTTGCCGTCTTCATCCAATTCGACGGTACCGTGTGTATCCTCCGTTGCCTCAACGGCGGTAATAGATAATATATCGCCGTCAGCATCTGTATCATTAGCGAGTAAATCTGTTGGGTTGATAACTAACTGGCCATCT
The DNA here is from genome assembly GCF_052873915.1 of Photobacterium sp. DNB22_13_2. Classification (NCBI taxonomy): domain Bacteria; kingdom Pseudomonadati; phylum Pseudomonadota; class Gammaproteobacteria; order Vibrionales; family Vibrionaceae; genus Photobacterium; species Photobacterium sp. DNB22_13_2. Next base: position 168,959 of record NZ_JBNNXU010000008.1, on the reverse strand, counting down.
TCATCAACCTCGATCGCACGACTAGTAATACCCTCTTGTACCTCTACCAACTGCTCGGTGACATCTATAGCCTGATCGGCAGTACTGTGATTTAAGTCCAGAGATAATGTATTAACAACCTCACTACCGTCGCCCTGTATGGTTGTCATCTGAATGTCTTCAGACATGGTGCGGGACACAGTCATATTCTGGACAACGTAAGTCCCCTTTCCGCCTTCAGTACCTAAGGTGAAGTGATGCACTGGTACATCCGTTGTGAAGGCGTACGTATCCTGTAACTCGCCTGACTCTCGGAAGCCACCTTGAGAGTCAATCAAGTTACCCTCAGCGTCATAAGCCTGAATTATCACCTCTGTCGCTTTACTGCTGCTTTCGTCGAAATAGCCACCGAGACCGTCTAATTGGAAGGTAATTTGATTAACATCCTCCCCTTCTACAGTTACAGTCAGGTATTCATCCTCACTCAATCCATTGCGGGTTTCATTACCAATTCCAGCCCCTTTAGCACTCCCCGCACCATTCCAAGCACTGAGTTCACCACTGCTGACCTCTGTGGTAATAGTTACACCATCCTCTTGATAGACAGCAGTATTGCCGTCTACCGTCCCCCAATCCTCAACGCTAGCATTACCATCAAATACCGTGGTTGAGGTATCGCTATCGAAGCTTCCGACACGAATATCTCGGGTTCCGGATTGCACCTCTTCGGTATCAGGTACGAACTGCACTTGGGCATCAGCAGGGTATTCTTGGCCAATGACCATATCTTCCCACTCACCCTCTGCATTCATGCACTGAACAAAGCCATGCTCAGGTGCAGCATCAAGGCGTATCTGCGGTTCTTGTGCAGACATACTGCTATCATCTGCGGCAATAACTTCGTCATTGACCGCATTGATTGTTAAATCCAACCCTGTCGAAACTGTCTCTAGGCCATCAGTAACATCAAAGGTCAAATTAAGCTCACCATTGAAGTTCTCATCAGGAGTGATGGTGTAAGAGCCATCGTCGTTTCTTTCAACATCCCCCGCCCCTTCAAGCTGAAGGTTATCCGCAGACAGTTTGTCGCCGTCAATATCAGTGGCATTGGCCAATAACTGATCTTGGCTCAATGTGATAGTGCCATCTTCATCAATGGTATAAGTGAGGTTTTCGCTCACCACCGGCCCATCGTTCACGGCTTCAACTTGTAGTGTTGCCCCTGAAACGACCTGACTGCCTTCCCCGTCGGTCACATTAAAACTTATCGCCAAGTCACCGTTGACGTCTTGGTCTGGCGTCACTAGATAGGACTTCTCGCCAGTTTCAGGATCCACCACGGTAGTGAAAGTAGCATTGGTAATATTAAGGCTCACCACCGATAAATCATCGCCATCAACATCGCTGGCATTAGCCAGCAACGCTGCTTCGGTGATCACTATCTGGGTATCTTCGTCGGTATTAAATTGCAGCGGACTCGTTTCATCAATAACAACCGGATCATTAACCGGTACCACAGTAAAGTCGAGCGTCGCCGTGGTCGAGGCCGTTTCAGGCGTGTCATTACCCGCCGTACTGTCCTCAAGCGATGTTGCCGTTACATTCAGTGTCACAGGCCCATGGAAATTTTCACCGCCTTGGAAAGATAACTGGCCGACATCCCAACCATTGATATCCACGCTGTTACTATCTTCATCGGCAATAAATATCTTCTCGCCATCCGTTAATATCGCACCGTCAGGCAAGCCATCGACGACCAGCGAAGCCAATGATTCAGATCCGTCAGTATCACTGAGTGCCGCTTCGATATTGAGCGGAGTGGGTTGGTCTTCAGCAACCTCTTTGACCACGGTAATGGCATCAAGCAGCCCACCCAGGCTGTTGTCATCCGGTGAGTCAAATTCCAACTTGGGGTTATCAGTGGTCGCCGTGAATTGGTAGCTATGGTGATTCCAGCCAATATCCTCAGGTGCCAAAGAATCTATTAGCTGACCTTCGAAGTAGATATCAACTTGCGAGTCTTCACCCTCGAAGTTTTTACGAGCTGACATATCAAATTCAAGGGTAACGACGTCACCGGCTTTGACATCCAGATTCGTGTAGAGGTTGGACTCATCACCACGATTAGCTTCAAGCTCAATCACCCCACCACGGTTATCACCGACGCCATAGACAGTGTCTTGGTGAATTTCGATATGGTTATTGGCGTTATCAGTAAACCAACCGGTCAAGGCAGTATCTTGCCCAACACCGTAATCAATCAAGCTCATGTCAGAGAGCGAGACAGTTAACGAAGGCTCATCGGCTTCCGGCGTAATGGTCACCGGCGCTGTAAAGACAGCATCGACCTTGGTATCGTTGACAGTGATTTTCAGCGCAGCATCACCACTGTAGTCAGCATCTGGGGTATAGGTCCAGTCACCGGTTTCGTCATCACGGCTCACCGTGCCGTTACCCTCAACGCTGATATCGCTAATGCTCAGCACATCGTTATCGACATCGCTAACATTGGCGAGTAATGAGGCTTCAGAAAGCGTAATCGAGCCATCTTCAGCAATGGTGTAGGACGTCTCGGCAAACACTGGCACATCGTTGACAGCTTCAATATCTAGCGTTCCAGATGCAGGAGTAATAGCCCCATCACAATCATCGACTTCAAAACTAAAGGGAACATCACCATTAAAATTATCTGTTGGTGTGAAAGTATATGTACCGTCTTTATTGTCTATAAGGCTCCCATACTCAGGCTCGATTTGAAGGTTTATCGCCAAGAAATCAGTGCTATCGACATCGGATACATTTTGCAGCAGCATCGCCTGGGTAATGGTAATGGCAGTATCTTCAGTACCGTCGATATTGGTTTCGCCAACAACGGCAGCATCATTGACCGCAAGCACATCCACCATCACAGTGGCCGTATCAAAGGTATCGTGACCATCCGTTACGGTATAAATAAAGGACGCTGGGCCGTTATAATCGGCATCCGGTGTAAAGACCACATTGCCGTTCTCATCCAGCTCAACAGTGCCGTGAGTATCATCGGTAGCTTCTACAGAAGTTATGCTCAGCTCATCGCCATCAACATCGGTATCATTGGCCAGTAAATCGGACGGGCTGATGATCAACTGACCATCTTCTTCAACCTCAATCGCACTAGGCTCGACAGCACTTAAAGTAGCAATGCTTGACGCATCCCCATCAGGCAGGCTGCTGTCATCTTCAGCTATCACCGCATCATTAACAGGGTCAACCGTTAATTCCATTTGGCTCGGTGTGGTAAATTCACCGTCGGTGATATCAAAAGAAAGTAAGATATCACCATGAAAGTCCTGTGGCGGGGTGATATCAAAGGTGCCATTGCCATTATCGACAATTTCTACATCTGGGTGGGTGGTTGTTACGTTCTGGGCAACCATTGCATCACCATCAGCATCCGATGCATTGGCAAGCAATGCATCTTGAGTAATGGTGATGGTGGTATCTTCATTCGTCGAAGCACTCGCCGGCCCTGTAACCTCAGGAGCAAACTCCCTCGCATCCACATGAATAGTTTGTGAGGTCGTCGCCTCATCATCATTGGACAATTCTGTTGCTGTCGCTTCAACAACAAGATCAAATTCATCATTGAAGTCTTCTGGCAGCTGAAGCTGGATAGTCTCTTCCAGAGCAACAGTTGGCAACACTATCGGGGTTTCACCATCGGAGAGTATTTCACCACGGAAAATAGTGCTGTTTTCTTCCCCCATATCAATGCTGAACATGAAGTCATCGTAATCACGATCACCGCCACCTAACCAGTCTTCAATACCGTAGACGATATCTCCATCATCATTCAAAGTGGTATGCGTATGTTGGAAATTATCCTGATTGAGGTTTTCACTGCTTCCTCCATGGAAAATAGCATCGCCAAATTGGCTACGAATAACCGTTTCAGAACCGTCATCTCCAGCAAAAACCAACTGCGGATCAGCTGATGACATAGTGGCCGGGTCACCATCTTGGTCACGGAACTCAAAATGCCCTTCGCCAAGGTTGTCGAAATTATTTCTGTTGAAGCCGTTAGGGATAACAAAAATGTTAAAGCTCTCACCTTGATCGAGATCGAAGCTAAATGATGATTCACCGGGAAGCAGATCACCACCTCCTCTTACCTGCGAGGCATTTTCATAAACCAATTCAACATCAGAGATATTCCCATCTTCATCAATACGATAATAACCGACCGAATTCTTAAATCCTGCGCCCTCTCCAGCAAAGGTTACAGTCACTTCGGTATCGACATAACTGGTCAATCCATTGTCTTGCGAATCTAAAACGGCTTGACCGTCATACCTCAGCACACCTCCTTCAGGGACGCCATCAATAGTCACACTAAGCGTTTCGGACAAATCCTGATCGGTTAAGTTGGCAGCGATATTCAGCTCAATGACGTCATCAGGGTCAGTGTCTACAACATTGCCAGGTATTGCATTGTTATCTCCATCTGTCACTGACAGTTCAGGCGCATCGGCAACCGCATCAACAGCGATGGACCCCGAGGCAGGTGTTACCGCCCCATCGTTGTCATCGACATCGAAGGTGAACGGCACATCGCCGCTAAAATCGTCTTTCGGTGTAAATGTGAAGGTACCGTCTTCATTGTCTTTCAAACTGCCGTACTGTGGATCAATTTGCAGGTTAACCGCAGTCAGCTCACTGCTGTCCACATCGGTGGAGTTTTGCAGCAACATCGCCTGTGTAAAGGTTATAGCAGTATCTTCAGTGCCATCGATATTGGTTTCTCCAACAACGGCAGCATCATTGACCGCAAGCACATCCACCGTCACAGTGGCCGTATCAAAGGTATCGTGACCATCCGTTACGGTATAAGTAAAGGACGCTGGGCCGTTATAATCGGCATCCGGTGTAAAGACCACATTGCCGTTCTCATCCAGCTCGACAGTACCATGAGTATCATCGGTAGCTTCTACGGCAGTAATGGTCAGCTCATCGCCATCAACATCGGTATCATTGGCCAGTAAATCGGACGGGCTAATGATCAACTGACCATCTTCTTCAACCTCAATCGCACTAGGCTCGACAGCACTTAAAGTAGCAATGCTTGGCGCATCGCCGCTAGGTAAGCTGCTGTCATCTTCCGCGACCACTGCATCATTAACGGCTGCAACTTGCAGGATTGCCCCTGAAGCGACCTGACTACCTTCCCCGTCGGTCACATTGAAACTCATCGCCAAGTCACCATTGACATCTTGGTCTGGCGTCACTATATAGGACTTCTCGCCAGTTTCAGGATCCACCACGGTAGTGAAAGTAGCATTGGTAATATTAAGGCTCACCACCGATAAATCATCGCCATCAACATCGCTGGCATTAGCCAACAACGCTGCTTCGGTGATCACTATCTGGGTATCTTCGTCGGTATTGAATTGCAGCGGACTCGTTTCATCAATAACAACCGGATCATTAACCGGTACCACAGTAAAGTCGATCGTCGCCGCGGTCGAGGCCGTTTCAGGCGTGTCATTACCCGCCGTACTGTCCTCAAGCGATGTTGCCGTTACATTCAGTGTCACAGGCCCATGGAAATTTTCACCGCCTTGAAAGGTCAACAGGCTCAAGTCCCAGCCGTTAATATCAACGTCATTATTGACACCTTCAGCAATAAAGGTGTTTTCACCGTCCGTTAATATTGCACCATCTGGTAGGCCATCGACGACCAGCGAAGCCAATGATTCAGAACCGTCAGTATCACTGAGTGCCGCTTCGATATTGAGCGGAGTGGGTTGGTCTTCAGCAACCTCTTTGACCACGGTAATGGCATCAAGCAGCCCACCCAGGCTGTTGTCATCCGGTGAGTCAAATTCCAACTTGGGGTTATCAGTGGTCGCCGTGAATTGGTAGCTATGGTGATTCCAGCCAATATCCTCAGGTGCCAAAGAATCTATTAGCTGACCTTCGAAGTAGATATCGACTTGCGAGTCTTCACCCTCGAAGTTTTTACGTGCTGACATATCAAATTCAAGGGTAACGACGTCACCGGCTTTGACATCCAGATTCGTGTAGAGGTTGGACTCATCACCACGATTAGCTTCAAGCTCAATCACCCCGCCACGGTTGTCACCGACGCCATAGACAGTGTCTTGGTGAATCTCAATGTGATTGTTGGCGTTATCAGTAAACCAACCGGTCAAGGCGGTATCTTGCCCAACACCGTAATCAATCAAGCTCATGTCAGAGAGCGAGACAGTTAACGAAGGCTCATCGGCTTCCGGCGTAATGGTCACCGGCGCTGTAAAGACAGCATCGACCTTGGTATCGTTGACAGTGATTTTCAGCGCAGCATCACCACTGTAGTCAGCATCTGGGGTATAGGTCCAGTCACCGGTTTCGTCATCACGGCTCACCGTGCCGTTACCCTCAACGCTGATATCGCTAATGCTCAGCACATCGTTATCGACATCGGTAACATTGGCGAGTAATGAGGCTTCAGAAAGCGTAATCGAGCCATCTTCAGCAATGGTGTAGGACGTCTCGGCAAACACTGGAACATCGTTGACAGCTTCAATATCTAGCGTTCCAGATGCAGGAGTAATCGCCCCATCGTTATCATCTACATCGAAAGTGAACGGCACATCACCGTTCAAATCGGCTTTTGGCGTAAAGGTGAAGGTTCCATCTTGGTTATCTTCTAGGGTGCCGTACTGTGGGTCAATTTGTAGATTAACGGCGGTCAGTTCACTGCTATCCACATCGCTAGCATGTTGCATCAGCATCGTCTGGGTGAAAGTAATGGCAGTATCTTCAGTGCCATCGATATTGGTTTCGCCAACCACTGCGGCATCATTCTGTGGCGTGACGTCAACAGAAACCGTTGCAGTATCAAAAGAATCATTACCATCCGTGACGGTATAGGTAAACGAAGCAGGCCCGTTGTAATCAGCATCCGGTGTAAACACTACGTTGCCGTTCTCATCCAACTCAACCGTACCATGAGTATTTTCGGTAGCCTCAACCGCACTAATAGATAACTTATCTCCATCAGCATCAATATCATTTGCTAGTAAATCATCCGGGCTCAGCACCAACTGCCCATCTTCTTTTACTTCTATAACGGAAGAGTCCGGTGAATTTCCTGCCCCCTCAGATAATGGGCCAAAAGTTGCAATTACAGGGTCATTATCAACACCGTCGTCGGTGGCAACAACAGCATCATTTACCGCGGTTACATTCAACACGGCAGATGAAGGAACTTCACTCCCTTGTCCATCCGTCACATCAAATGTTACTGATAAGTCGCCATTTACATCCTGATCCGGCGTGATAACGAATGACCTTTCCCCAGTCTCCGGATCGACTTGTGTGATATAGCTTGCATCGGCAATATTCAGATTAATAACTGATAGCTCATCACCATCAACATCGCTGGCGTTTGCCAACAACTCCGCTTCAGTAATGACAATATCGGTATCTTCTTGGGTATCAAACTGCAACGGAGCCGTAGTATCAATCTCAACGTCATCGTTGACCGCTGTCACATTCAACATGGCTGATGAAGCAACTTCACTCCCTTGACCATCTGTCACATCGAAGGATATCGCCAGCTCTCCATTTACGTTTTCATCCGGAGTAACAACGAACGATCTTTCACCGGTATCCGGATCAATTTGGATCTCAAATGAAGCATTGGCAATAGAGAGGTTTAATACACTGAGATCATCGCCATCTATATCACTGGCATTAACAAGTAGATCGGCTTCACTAATAACAATCTGGCCATCTTCATTGATCTCGAAAATAGGCTTGGCTTGCTCGTCAATCTCCACTTCATCATTGACGTTGTCGACTTGAATTTCAAAAGTCTCAGAGACAGTTTCAGTATCAAAATCGCCGTCGACAACCAGCTCTTTAGTGGTTGCATCGGCTACATCAACCTGAAAGGTTTCACTGGTTGTTTCAGTATCGAATTGTGTGCTTTGGCCCGAAGCCGCAGCATCACTTCCCCCAGCCGATTGAGCTTGCGGGTTTTGTTCGTTTGGTTGTTGGCTGGCTCGGCTTTGCCCCTCACTATCTGGCTGCGATTGCGACCTTTGTTGAGCCCCCCCTCCTACCGACTGAGGAGCACCACCGCCCTCGACATTACCGTCATCTTGCTGCGCTTCGCCACCCAGAACATTTGAGTCTGAATTGCCAGATTGCCTTTGACTACCACTGTTCCCCCCAGTATCGGGGGCTTCTACGCTTGGCTGCCCGCCAGTCTCTTCATTGCTTTCTGAATTTGATTCAGGCGAATTATTGTTAGCTTGATCATTTTGCTCAGCGGCATCAGCGCCGGTAGCCGTTGTTGCCGCCATGGTATTTTGCTGATTTTGCCTGTCTTGGGCACGATGCTCATCAGTATTACCATCAGGAGTAGCATTATGCTCTACCGCATCATTTAGAGGGTTGTTTTTATCCTGTTGTTGATTGTCCTGAGTCATGATTAGCCTCCATCCCCATGTCAGTTATTCTGTACAAAAAAGAATTTCCTAACTCTATGGATACATTCAATTCGCTGAAAACAGCAAATGATTAACGTTATTTTTTCAAAAAATTAGAAAAACATAGATGTAACGCACACTTGAAGTGAATTTCATCAATTTTTAATGATGCGATATTGATCAATAAAACAAACATTCAATAACAAAATCACCTTGTATTCCAGCTCAAGCTAGACCATATATTATTACTAGCAAACTTTGTTTTTTCAGTTACTTGGGTGTAACAACAGCTTAAGGCAAGAGAAATGATAGATTACAACGCATTTACCGAAGCAATGGATGGTGACGAAGAGATGATGTCTATGATCATAGACCTCTACGGTGCAGAACATGGTGAGGATATTGAGCTCATCACAGGACTATATGCTAGCAACAATGTTGAAGGTTTATATCAAGCTGTTCACTCTTTAAAAGGCGTCTTGCTGACCTTGTGTGAAGACAATGCTTCACAACAACTAGAAACCATTGAGCAGCTTTGTAAGCAAGGACAACTGCCGGGCAGAGATCTTATAGACAATGTGTTGGCTGAAGTTGCCAACGTAAATTCTCAAGTCGAGTCATTATCACTGGCTAATTAACACCGCTATAAAATACAGCCATGCTTCAAGGAGTCGATGCCATGGGAATAGAGAAACATATCAAGCACGCACTCGTTGAGGCAAAATTCAGCCAAGATGATGACAACGACGATGGCTTATATATTCAAAGTGCAATGACAACGGTGCACAAGTCGCTGCTGCTACTGTTTATTGTTGTGCTGTTGCTGATTATATTGGCCGCCCAAGCAAAGATAGATATCGTTGTTTCTTCTCGAGGGGAAGTGCTGCTTGATTCTGATATTGAGCGGGTCCAACATCTTGAAGGAGGGATCCTTGATAAGATGCTGGTCAAAGCAGGTGATTATGTCTTTGCAGGACAACCTATTGCCCAATTACGTTCGGTCGATAGAAACACCCAACTTGAATCCGCCACTCTCGATATCGCTAGTCTTGAAATGGATATCATCCGCTACGTGTCGCTTATTCACCATGCCGAACCGGACTACTCTGCTTACTCTGCTTTCCCGCTGCTGATTACTCAATACAACGAATCTTGGCAAAAAGAATTTCAGAAAAACAATTCGAACCAAGCGCTTATCGCCCTAGATATTGAACATAAGCAAAAGCTGATCAATTCAATGAAAAAACGTATAGCCAGTTCGCGTAAGCAACTTGGCCTGATTGAAAAACAGTTGAATATCAAAGAAACCCTCTACAAGGAGGAAATGGCTTCTTATGTCGATGTGCTTAACATGCAAGTACAAGAGGCCAATATGGTAAGAGAGATAGAAAACTTATCTGAAGCAGTCATGAACGAGAAATTTCAGTTTGCTCGGTTAGAAAAGCAATTGAAAGACACCATCGCGAGTCGAAATGCCGGTTATCAAGCCCAGGTTAACCAACTGGAAAAAGATCTTTCCCTCAAAAAAGCCCAGCTACCTCAGCACACCGATAAAGTTGAGCGTCTGACGGTCTACTCCCCTATCGATGGCATTGTCGATAAGATTCATTTTAATTTTAAATCTGCTGTGATCCCCGCAAACGAGAGCATCGCCGATATTTCGCCAATCCATAATACCTTGCACGCCGAGGCAAAAATCGCCAAAAAAGATTTGGGATTCGTCGAAGTCGGTCAGGAAGTCAAACTTAAATTTGATACCTACAACTTTGCAAAATACGGCTTTATCAGCGGTACGATCAACTCCATCAGTCGCTCTTCTTACAAAGAAGAAGAAAACGAGTTTTATATTGCCAAAATAGCCATTGAAAAAGACTTTTTGGAAAACGGTGGGGCAACATACACCTTATCACCTTATATGGAATTTACAGCCGACATTAAAACAGGTTCACGCTACGCGATTGATTACGCCTTAAAGCCAGTGGTCAGCGCCATGGAAGATGCATTTGACGAGAGGTAAGCAGCAGTGAAATTATCGAGGAAGGCTACGATTCGATTTATCGCCGCATTCATGGCAATCGGTGTTATTAGCCAAATGATCATTGGCCTACAATGGCATAACCAAACCTCCGAATATAACAGCATGTTAAATTCAGAACTGGTTAGCAGCAACCACCAACTAATCCAAGCAACTCAAACCTTACTGACAACAATTAGTGGCTGCCAATCTGTATATTGTGCCGAAAATACAGCGATTGGTTTGCAAGTTGATACGTTACAAAAGAATATATCGCACTTTAAACGGGTAGCATCAACGGAGAAAATTAAAGTCAGCTTGGTCGGCAATGTGCTCTACCCTCAGCTTGAGCTTGCTATTGCCAAGTTCAACGCCAATAACGACTACCAGCAATTGCAAAATACACTGCTTCAGCTGCAGCCTGCTCTACAAACATCACAGCAAAACTTGATAGTGGCTATCAATCATGACGTCCAGCAAGCTCAGCAAACCCTTTTCTTCCGTTCAATGATTGTTTTCCTGGTGTTCAGCCTCGTTCTCTGTGCTCTCTTATTACTCGTTGCAACAGCGACAAAACGAAAGGGCTCCCAATCTAAACAGGCGCAATCTGATGTCAGTGAACTGGCCAGCCAACTTGAGCACATCTCAGTCAATGAGATCACTCAAATGCTCAACGACATCAATACCCCACCAGAACAGAGACGAATTTTTGCCAACCTCTCGACCATGTACCAGGATGTTGAACAGCAAAAACGCAATGCCGACTTATACCGTCAACTGTACGCTTTGATTGGTTACGAAATCCGCGGCATGACTAACACAATCCAAGGTGGGGTTAGGCTCATCGCCCAAGAAGCAGGTGAAAACGGTGCCGTTTTAGCACGAGATATCACCTTAGCGACCAATACCTTATCTGAACTAGCGGATAACTATAACCGGCTGATATCCGGAGGTAACAGTGCGGCTTCAGGTAATGTTACTTTCCTTCCTTTGATGTCGGAATTACTGGTCCACCTCAGTGCTAAAACCCAGCACTCACAACGCTATCTGGAATGCCATTTAGGCAGCCACTTACCCGGTGACATTGAAGGCAACCCAACGAGTTTATTCTGGGTACTTTTTTTACAGCTTTCCAATGCCATCTCAGCCCAGAATGAACCACATATTTTATTCCACATTCATACCGAAGCGGCCAATGAGGTAGAGCAATCCAGACTGGTTTTTGAAATCGTTTTCCTGCCCACGAACGCGTTAAACCTCCACGATATAAAAAGCGCCAATTGGCAACTCGTCGACGAGAAAAGCGGTATTAATGATGAGTGGTCAAAAGCGATCCTCACCAAGGTGACCCGTTTTGAATCTACTTGGCTGACATCCAATTTGCTCCTTCCACTGAAGGATAATAACCAAGCTCAGCAACAAACCAGCATGCAGAAGCTCCGTATTGGCATTGATATTACTCCCAAGAGCTTCCACCAGATTGAGCGCTCACTTGAAAACAAACACTTAATGATCTGTACCGATTCCCAGCTTCAAATTGACATAATGTCCAAGATGCTATCGCAATATGGTGCAACGATTGAGGTTATCCGTTCAGCGAACGATATTTTTAAATCGCTATCACGTATAAATGATTTCGATGGGATCATCATTACCGACACCATAAAGGGTATTCAACTTAAGTCATTCTGTAAAACCTTGCACTCTAGGCTTAAGAAGAGCACCAATACCAAACTCTTTTTAGCCGCTTCTGAATCAAGCACCGTTCAGGACACCCATGAGTACGTTGACCGAGTATTTTTTACGCCTTTCGTTGCTCACGAACTTGTTCCTAATCTCACAGAGGCCATGCAAGCGACTGAGGAAGCCAATGAGCAAACACAAAATGCCTTCCTTATCGTTGAAGATGACAAAGTTCAGCAGTTTTTACTGAAAAAGCTACTTAGCAAGCAAGGCTATGAAGCTCATACCGTGAGTGATGGTGCACAAGCCGTAGAGTACATGAAAGAACACGGTGCAGATATCGTCTTTATGGATTGTATTATGCCCGGCATGGGCGGTATTGAAGCCACTAAACTCATCCGCCAACGGGAGCAAGACTTGGAAGTCTTCCACCCCACCACGATTATTGGCGCCACAGCACTGACCAGCGCCAGCGAACACAAGTCATGTATTGAAGCAGGAATGGACTATGTCATCAGTAAGCCGTATAAAAGTGATGAAATTATCAAAGTTATTAAAAAATACATGGCTATTAAGAAGATCTGCTAACCCTGCAAGCACATTGTTAGCAGCCTCGGTATGTGCGTCGCTGGGAGTCACGGCACACGCCGCCGATCTACTCAATGTGGTCGATGTAGCATTGCAGCGCAATCTGTCATTAAGTAGCGCCCAAACAAATTTGGCTGCGACTGAATATGAGCTGGATATTAACCGAGGGAACTTCTTGCCTTCACTTAATGTGTCAGCCAATACCAACTGGAATGATGGTACGACCCATCAATACGATGGTGCGAATACCAACAATAGCTACAACAATCACGGCGTGAACGTCACATTAACCCAAAGCCTGTTTGATCTCGGGGATATCTACTCATATGGAAGTACCCAGACCGATATTGATATCGAATCGCTCAGGACAGAACAGACGCGGCAGCAAGTTATCCGCGAAGCTGCTACCACCTATTTCGACTATTTAAAAAACCGAGCTCAGATCCGCGCAACTCAAGCTGAACTGGAATCGTCAGAATCCCGGCTGACGCTTATCAGCCGTAATATTGAATTAGGGAATGTAGCAGGCACCGAACGTTATGAAGTGTTAGCCCAAAAAGAAAGAACAGCTGACAGTTTACGTACTCTAAGGAAAGATCAGCGCATCATACTCAATGATCTTGCCAATATTGTTCAGCAGCCACTCAAACCGGATTACGATCTTCAATCAAGCATACAATTTGAAGCCATTCCTCCGGGTCGCCAAACTGAGCTCAATAACATTATGTACTCGTCTGATCTCAGCTTGTTAATTGCCAAACAAGCGGTCAACAAAAGCCGTCAGGTATTAAAAGAAACCGGCGCAACTTTCGTCCCTTCCGTTAAAGGCAGCATTGGCTATACCTATGACGATACCAACAATGCATCAGCCAAGCTATATCCTGACAAAGGCGTAACAGAAGAGACGGTATATACCCTCACTTTAGATGTACCGATTTTAAATGGTGGCCGTGATTACTACCGTTACCAACAAAATAAAGTTGATATAGACCGGACGGAAATCGATCTACAAGATAGCAAAAACGTTAGCCAGCAGCAGTTTGAAGAGTTTATATACAATATCAATGACTTTTCGGCATCGCTCACTAGCCTGACCGCGATAATTCAAGCCAACTACGCCTCGTATATTGGTATCCAAAAAGCTCACAAGTTAGGTACCCGCACCATTACTGACCTGCTTTCGGCTGAGAGCAAGTTGTATAGCAGCATACGAGATTATGAAAGTGCCCGGTATGACTATGTCATCAATCTCATTCAACTCAACGAGCGGATCGGTAACCTCAATATGGCCACGATCGGCAAGATCGCCGAGCAGATGTCACCAATGAATGATGACAGCTCCCAATCGCCAATCCCACTTCACCTGATGGTCCAGTGACGGAGTAAGTAATGAAAAGCCAACCATTTACTCGTAAAATCAGTCCATTGGACAAATTGTATTTGTTGTTCTCAACCTTGATGACCACCCTATTGGGCCTGGTGCTGCCTTTTTCGATCCTGATTATTTTTGATCGTATCTTGCCAAATCAGTCAACCAATTCACTGATGCTGCTGTTTGCCATCATTTTGTTCGCCATTTATCTCGACTACCAACTCAAGCGGCAAGAAGAGCATTTAGTTTCGGTGATCATGAAACGCTTTGAAGGACAGTTAACCAATCGGGTTTTCTTAGCCATTTGTGCTGCCAATATTGAGCGCTTCAGCCGATTGGAAATGGGGGAGTATTTAGAGCGGATCGCCACCATTTCCGATATTAAGCAGTTTTTCGGTGGTGAAACCATAAAGGCCATGATTAACGCTGGCACCAGTGCCATCACGGTATTAATTATTCTTCTGATCAATTTCTGGGCAGGATTAGCGCTCATTGCTGCATCAACCGTGCTGTTTTTTGCTGCCCGTCATTTGTCACAACGTCGCGTCGACGTGCTTTCCCAACGTTCAGATATCGAGGGACTGACAAATTCCAAAATCATCGAGATAGTGTCAAACCCATTGGATATCAAAAGCCGCACTATGGAATACCGCATTGAAAGCGTGATGGTCGAAATGATTGGTGAGCGGGAAAACCAAAGTATTACCTATGAACGCTTGGAGTCATCGTTCAATCTAACCCTCAACGTGATCCAGCAACTTTCGGTCGCCATTGTCGTCGTTCTTTGTGCATTAGCTGTTATCAACATGGAAATTAGCCAAGGGGTAATGGCCGCCGTCATTCTACTTACCAACCGCTACTTCGCTCCCTACCAACAAGTGATGCGCACACTTAGCCGCTGGAGAACCAATCAACTAAATGTTAAACGCATCGCTGAAGTGCTCGAACTCGAATCATTCAATCATGCCTCGAACAACGAAGACGTTGTACGCACTATATCTATCGCGCCAACAGGCAACGATGTAACGGTGAGCATCCCGGCCATGTCTCTGACAACCGGCGAGATCAATCTACTTACCGGCTCTAGCGGCAGTGGCAAAAGCCACCTATTGCGATGCCTTACCCGTGATAGCCACGATGATAACTTGTCTTTTGTCATCAACGACAAGCTAGCCGACGACATTGACTACGGGGAGTGGCGTAACAACGTTATCAAGGTCGATAAAAACTCCGCGTTAGTCGAAGGGACAATTATTGACAATCTCACTTGCTTCAAACCTCACCTTAATAGCGCGGCCTTTTCACTCTGTGAAAACCTCGCAATAAAACATAAGATTGATGGCCTTAAAAACGGTTTCTATACCAAGATTTCTAGCCATCACCAGCTGCCGTTCTCACGCCAAGTCCGGTTTGCTCTGCTCATAGTTAGGGCGTTGTTGAGTAACAAGCCCGTATTGTTAATCGATGATATTGATATGGTGTATGACGAGCAGTTTGCCCGCTTGTTACTAGCCTGTATTACTCCGAAAGCCAACAACTTCATCTGCATAATCGTCAGTAACAAATTGGGACAGCTCGATCCCCGCTTGGTTCGCCACAAACTTGTTTCTAGGGTTGCCGCATGAGTGTATTAATTGACTTCAGCAATATCGATGAGCGGCTGGGCGACTTCGGCTCAGCCAAGTTCAAGGAACGCTATAAAGGATCACCCACTTTACTTGGTTTGGCCTATACCCTTGTGACTCTACAGTGGGAAGGTACCCCAGAGATCCTCAGTGATGCCTTTGTTCCCAAAAGCCAAGATGTCGACAGTTTTTCAACTACACTGTCACGGCTTGATTACGAATGCCATGTCAGACAACTAACAACCATGCATCAACTAGAAAGTGTCTCAACACCTGCTTTTGTCCAGTTCGATAACGTCTGCACCATTTTCCTCGGCATTGATAACGGTCTAGCCAAACTGTTTGATTACCGCAACAATGTCGTCATTGAGCACCCGCTGACAAGCGACAGCTGCACGGTGTGTGAAATTTCAAACTACTCGAAAATATTTCGAGAACCGCCTCCGGAATCTCAAGACAAATCCAACTGGATAAAATACGCGTTCTATCGCTACAACAATGAAATCAAAAGCCTTCTATTACTCAGCTTAATCATTAACGTGTTAGGTGCAATGCAGCCGTTCTTCATCATGGGGGTTTACAGTTTTGCGTTAAGCTCGGGCTCTGAATCGACACTATTCTGGCTAACTGGATTTGCTGTCTTTCTTGCACTGTCTGAATACGCCTTCAAACGAATGCGAATGAATATTTTGGCAACATCAGGAAAAGATCTCGCCACCCATATATCGCGAAATGTCATCAGTAAGTTGTTATGGCTTCCCTACTCTATGACGTCATCCGCTGGTGTTTCTTCTCAGCTGGCGAGGTTGAAAGACATCGACCAATTCAGAAAGCTGGTCACGGCAGAGTCTTCGCTTAGTTATTTCGATATGCCATTTGTGATTATCTTTATTATGGCTATCACTATTATCTCTGGCACAGCCGCGCTCACCGTGCTAGCAGGGATTGCATTGATGCTGTTTTTCTGTGTCTACGCTCGCTATATCTACAACCAAGCCACCTCAAGAAGCTCCCGAGCCAACGCCATGGTGTCTTACCAGTGGAATGAATTGCTAAGAAGTATAAGCAGTATTCAGGGGCTTCCACTAATTAGGGTGATCCGTTCGCGCTTTCAAGCCGCCCATGAGCAAAGTTTGGAGGATGCAAAAGGCGTATCAGTAACCAACGGTAAAATCCAAGCAATGGGCCAAGGGTTGATACAGGCTATTGGTACAGCCAGTATTGTTACTGCGGTTATTGGCGTTATGGCTGGAGAGACCGATGCCGGCGCTATGCTAGCAATTATCATCTTGGTCTGGAAGGCGCTGGGGCCAATAATGGGGATCTACAATTCAATCACCAAATTCAAAACCATCAAATCTGCCAGCACGCAAATCAATGCGTTGATGTCACTCAACGATGATCGCCATTCATTGGAAAGTAGCCCACCCATCCGCCAGTTTAAAGGCAATATCACCATATCTGGCCTTACCCACCGTTACCAAGGTGCTGCGACAGGGCTAACCAATTTGGCGTTCACAGCACAACCCGGTGACAAAATTTCCATATCCGGCGGGTCTGGGTCGGGTAAAACAACCCTACTGAGTATTCTTGCGGGTCTAGAAGACCGTTATCAGGGTAATGTTCTATTGGATGGTTACAACATTAAGCAATTCAATAATTTCCGCTATAGAAAAGCTATTAATTACATTCCATTCGATCTACATATCTTCGATGGAACGTTGGAATCAAACTTCATCATCCATGATGGCGTAATATCCACTGAGCAAATGGAGGAAACCATCGATTTCTTCAATTTGCACCCATGGTTGCCCGAGGGGCTACAAACCCAGATGTCATCAGAGTTTGTCAACCAACTGCCTAACGGTATTCAGCAATCACTCAGAATGGCTCTGGGACTTGGCAGCTGTGACCAAGGGATCATTATTATCGACGAACCGTTTGTGGGCGGAGAGAAAGAATACACTAAGTATATCAATAAGCTATTCACCGAAAAGCTCGCCAATGCCACGGTCATCTATACCACTAATGACAAAGCCTATATTGCAGCGTCCACCAGCTGCCTATTGCTCGACAATGATGGAGCACAAAAGTATTTCGGCTTCCCTGACAAGGTCATTCAAACTATGAAGGGGTAACTCAAATGTTGGGCGGCGTCTGTCGCCCAATTTCCATTTCAGATTATCATAATCACTTCAATAATATCTTTTCCCAGGTAACAGCATTATCCTCCTTTACTTCTCACTCCCAGCTATATAGCTTGTAGGCATAACGCACCACTAAGGAAGATTGAATGAACAAGGAATTACGTAGCCAGTGCCATACTATATTACCTGGCAATCAGGACGAGTCGCCGGCACAACACTTTATGAAAATGGCACAATGGTGCGAACAACATGGCATCAAGCATGATGTGTATGGTGAAGGAGAGTTAATACAATCCTTCGAACAGAAAGTCGCAGATCTCTTAGGATTTGAAGCGGGTCTCTTTGTTATCAGCGGTACAATGGCTCAGGTCACCGCACTTGAATTAGTATGTCGCCAAAAGCGCAATTCCATTGTTGCTATGCATGAATCAAGTCATATCACCCGATTTGAAAGGCAGGGGTACCAACTACAAAACCGCTTTAACATCTTGCCTGTCGGTAATGCGTTCAAGCCCTGGACACTAACAGATCTGCAGGCTTGGCCAGATGAAATATCTGCCGCACTTTATGAATTACCGATGCGGGAGCTCGGAGGTCAGCTTCCATCATGGAATGATTTGAAAGAAATCAAACAACACTGCCAACTTCAGAATATCCATTTACACATGGATGGTGCCCGCCTTTGGGAGACTGCAGCGTATTACCAAAAGTCTTATCAAGAAATCGCCCACGGCTTTAACAGCGCCTATGTCTCTTTGTATAAAGGTGTAAACGGACTTGGTGGTTCCATGTTATTAGGTGATAAGGCATTTATTGAGTTAGCAAGCCTGTGGATGAAAAGACAAGGCGGTAATGTATATCACCGTACTCCCTATGTTGTCTCTGCGGCGATGCAGTTTGATGAGCGCATTGCGTTGATGCCCACCTTGTTCGAGAGAGCCAAGGAAATCTACTTGCTACTATCTGAGTTCCCGCAACTCACTGTTAACCCGACTCAGCCGCAATGCAATATGCTGCACTTAATTATTCCGCTAAGCTACGAGAATACAGTGACATTATGTGAAGAATTAGCTGAACAAAAAGGGATCTGGCTCGGCAATCCCCAAGTTGCTCAGCACCCAGCCCAATCAGTAATTGAATGGTACATCGGTGATAACTTACTCGCCTTACCTAACGAACAACTTAGAGACATTTTTCAGTACATTGTTGATCATATATAGAAGCTGATAACAAACTAACCGTTGATGATAAAATACATCCTGTTCAACTATATTCAATAGAAGACTCTGTTTGCTTTGAGTGTGTCTATGGTACTTGTCATCAACTTGTTGCTTCTCTTATTTGTCATTATCGCTTTAAGTTACTTTGTCATTTCTCAGCACAATGATGACGATGTCTAACCCGCGCCAATCACTAATAACATTAAATTATCAATTCAATAAATAATGATAATTTTTTATCTTAACTCACCCTCGCTATAGTAGTCCTATCAAAAATGGTTGTTTAGACCAAACAACACATGCCACTTTGCTCAGCGTCATTACATAAGGGTGCGATATGAAATTTCTCCACACCATGATCCGCGTTACCGACCTTGATAAATCTATCGAGTTCTATACCAAGATATTGGGCATGAAAGTGTTGAATCGCTTTGAAAACACAGAATATCGCTACTCACTGGTTTTCGTTGGCTACGAAGAAAACGGCGCCACGATTGAGCTGACCTATAACTGGGATACCGACGCATACGAGCAGGGTAATGCATTCGGCCACCTAGCCTTAGGTGTTGACGATATTTACACCGCCTGTGACAAGATAAAAGCCCAAGGCGGTAATGTAAGTCGTGAGCCAGGCCCGATGCTTGGCGGTACAACGCACATTGCTTTCGTGAAAGATCCAGATGGCTACGCTATCGAACTAATTCAGACAAGCAAATAATACCGGTTGGAGTACTAGAGATGAAAGATACATTATTTCAGCCAATGCGCCTTGGCAATGCAACACTTAAAAACCGTATTGTTATGCCACCGATGACTCGCTCGCGTGCGACTCAGCCGGGTAATGTCGCTAATGATATTATGGCTCAGTACTATGCTCAGCGTGCCGATGCTGGCCTAATTGTTGCTGAAGGTACTCAGATTTCCGAAATGGGCCAAGGCTATGCTTGGACACCGGGGATTTATACTAAAGAGCAAATTGCTGGCTGGAAAAAAGTCACAAATGCCGTTCACGCAAAAGGCGGTGTGATTTATGCGCAGCTTTGGCATGTAGGTCGCGTGACCCACCCTGCCAACATTGGTGGCCAGCAACCTATTTCATCTTCGGCCCTGAAAGCTGAGAACGTTAAAGTCTTCATTGATGACGGTAACAACGCACCAGGTTTTGTCGATGTCGTTGAACCACGCGAGATGACCAAAGATGATATCCAGCATGTGATTGGTGAGTACCGCCAAGCTGCAATCAATGCCATTGAAGCAGGCTTTGACGGTATCGAACTGCATGCCGCAAATGGCTACCTTGTAAACCAGTTTATAGACTCAGAAGCCAACAACCGTACAGATGAGTACGGCGGATCTATCGATAACCGCCTGCGCTTCTTGGGTGAAGTCGTTGAAGCGATGAGTCATGCTATCGGTGCCGATCGTGTCGGTGTACGCCTTGCTCCATTTACTTCACTTAACGGCACGGTTGATAAGACGCCGGTTGAAACATATACCGCAGCAGCAGCAATGTTAAACAAGTTAAATGTGGTTTACGTTCACATTGCTGAAGTTGATTGGGACGATGCACCAGACACACCGCAAGCATTCAAGCACGCTGTGCGTGATGCATACAATGGCACAATTATTTACGCGGGCCGCTACAACACTGATAAAGCCGCACAAGCAATCAGTGAAGGTTTGGCTGATATGGTAGGCTTTGGTCGTCCATTTATTGCCAACCCAGATTTACCAAACCGCATCATGAACGACTACCCACTAGCCGCTCACGATCCTGATACCCTATTCGGTGGCACAGAAAAAGGTCTACTTGATTACCCTGAGTATCAAGTAAACTAATCTCCAATGGTCGCTTGTATGAAAAAGCCCTGCTTACTAAGCAGGGCTTTTCATATTGAGAATGCAATAAGATACCTATATGGCACTTGCAAGCAAATGCTGCCACTTTTCGTTGTATTTATTCATATAATGGACAACATAGCTACATTGAGGGATCACGGTATAGCCATCTTGTTCAATCGTTTTCAAAACGGCTTCCATCATCACGCTGGCATACCCCTGGCCCCGCAATGCATCAGGTACCGATGAGTGATCGAGAGTAAGAACATTTCCGGATATCTGGTAACTTACTTTTGCTTGGTAGCCATCGACAAGCTTCACAAAATAGGTTTTACTTTCTTTGTCGTGGTCGACCTTGTAATGATTAGACATATCCTTCTCCTTAATTTTACCTACTTACTCGAAATCAAGCTTTTAATATACCTGAATCAAAGCGGCATATAAACGCCCCACTCTGTAACCAAAGCCGTAACATAACCAACATTGGAGCTCCCAAAGGCGGAAGATTCAATGCCCCATTCCCGTCTATTTTGCCCCTTTTCAGCATCCTACACTCATCATCACCTCTAAACATAAAAGCAAAAGCTTATGCTAATTTAAAAAGGCGTCATTACCGATAATGTAATAACGCCTTTATATGAAATTATATATAGCGAGAGGATTAAAAATGGTAGTTCGCCATAATAACAACTTGCTGAGTATCATCTATATCAATATCCTCTTCGTCATAATCCTGATGTATATAACGGTAGGTTAGGTCCGTACTCCACTCCTTATTAATATGATATGAAGTTCCAACTTGCAAGCCCCTAATAAAATCCATGGAGGTCTCATCAGAAATATCATTATACCCAACACCTAACAAAAACCCTCCATTCAATGACATATTATTATTGATATCATATAAGTAATCGTATGAAGCAAAAAATAGGCTCTGGGAGAACTTATCCTTATAACTGTATGTTGCTGTTACTCTGTGTTCAGAGTTAATGGTTAATCCAGCGTTCAGTTGAACCGTTGCGTCCTCACCGTTCACAGAGTTGGCCCCACCAAGGTTGTCATCTTGATACCCAACACCTGCACCTACGAAGTAATCTGTTTTCGCATAGGTCAATGATGAGCACAGCAGCAAGGAAAGAGTCATCAATGTAATACCATAATCCTTGATATTGCTCGTATCAGGATTGCTCAATTTTATACGTTCAAAACTAGACATTAATTACCACCGTAACCTAGCCGAATATAACATGAATTATTTGATATAACTTCTTATCACGCACAATTTAAGAATGTAAGGGAGTATATAAGTCCAACAAAAAAATATAAACGTTCTACTTTCGAAAAATTACGAAACCTAATATTTATGACTGTATGTAGTATTCATGAATGCATTCTATTTTAGGCAGTGATTCCAAAAATGTAGACGAGTATTTTATAGATATCGTTCTCATTTTCAAGAAAGTGAGAAACAGTAATACAATTGAAAACAAATATTGATATTTTATAAAACACAATAAAGAAGCAAGTACACTAAAGCTATACATATTCCTATACCATACTTAACGTTGCAAACACGGTTTAAAACATTAGATGCACCTATAGGAATGGTTGAACTGTTCGCCAGATACTCTTTAATATTTAGCTACCTCTCTCTACTACTCATCTAATCTGGTATTCGGATCATTGAGACGATGGATAGCGATTAAATTGCTGTTGGCAGATATCATCGCTGGACTACTCACTGACTACATTGCCCATTCAGTTCGTCACACTTATCGCTATTATTACTGACTAAAATAAGAAGCTAGAATCCCGCATCTCATGTTAGTAATTTAATGAAGACCATTTTTTCTTCGGTGAAGTCACGCATAGTGTATGGGATACCACCAATACCATATCCTGACTCTTTCCGCCCAGCAAAAGGCATCCAATCAACCCTAAATGCCGAATGATCATTTACCATCACAGCAGATGCTTCGAGTTGATGCTGTGCCTGAAGGGCAACGTCCAAGTTCTTGGTATATACCGCTGCTTGAAATAAAAAAGGGACATTGTTTGCGCGTTGGTAGGCTTCCGAGATCTGATCAAATCAGCCCGAGAGACCGCACAATGTAAGTAATCATTATCTGAAACTGCTGCCGTTCCCAATGAGCGCTCATCAGCTATGGCATATTGCCTCGTACTTTGCTTGATAACTTTGGCGACAGTCTCTTCAGCTCTTCTAAAGGCTTCTCTTAGGCCCAAAAGTTAGATACGGCAAAAAACGCAACAAAGCGTTCAACTTTAAGTAAATTGAGATTTCATTACGGAAGAACAAAAACTGGATCGGGCAGCGGGAATCGAACCCGCATCATCAGCTTGGAAGGATTATACCCACCCGTGATTTAAAATCGATACTAACTGTCAATTTTATATTTTTCAGTAAGTTACTCATCAAATAGATACATACATCAAAACCCATAATTTACCATTTATTACGGGCTTGTCACAAAAATGGTCACCTAGTTTTGTATACTTAATGTACATATTTTGTGCTAAGGATTGTGCGATTATGGCCAAAATCATACCTGACCGGGACAAGGAAAAGTTATCAATCAGCGTTCATCCGGCGGCAAAAGCAGCGTTTGATTTCTTTAATAACCAGGCATTCCTCTTCGATAAAACACTGTTCACTATCGGCGTATTACGCACTCTGAACCAATACTCAACCCTCCATGCGGTAGAGCTGGAAAGAGGGAAAGTGCTGCTGTTTTCAGGATTCGAATATTTCGGTTTTGACTTATCAAATATAGACACCAACAAAAGTACAATTATTGCTCACCGAGATTTAACGGATGACGATATTCAATTACACGCATGGGTTAACGTTACACGTACTCTCCTATCATCATTACAACCTCAACAAATCGAATCCTTTAGAAGAAGCTTTAACCAAACCGCGCCAAATGATCTTGTTCAGATTTTAAGCGACAGAAATAAAATTAGTCAGCCTCAATTAGCCAAGTGGACATCACTATCACGCAGTGGATTAGCCCGGCAAAAAAGTCGAGGATCAGAATCAAATAATTGTGAACCACAATCTCAACCATCCATTTTTGAGAGGCTGCTCAGGGAGAGTACTGATGCGTCGGAAAGAAATTGAAGAGCGATTCAAAGCAAGAAATATTTATGCTTTCTTTAAAAAACTTTTCCCATTCTCTGCTTGTGAAAATGCAGCTATAGCGGAGGAAGTCATTCGCCTATGTAACCTATTAGCATCACAGCATAGTGACCATTTTGATGAGCTACCTCTTCTACTAGAGGAAGCATTCAAAAGAAAACAGTTAGCATCAATTACCCCCGATGACGTTAGTAAAAAAATAACTGATAATCGTCAACTCGGGGTTCACTATATCCCTGCTTTTGTTGCGTCAACCTTGCTTCGTACTTCATATAACAGAGCGAAATTCGACCAGTATAAAGCCCTAACATTAATCAGCATTACCAGGCTAAGCTTCATGGGTAAACATGACGCTAAAATTAAAACAATCTGCGATGAAGTGCGGCTTTTTGCCAATGGTCAAAGAGAAACAATGGCAGGTTACCTTCCGGACATTAATCAGTACGCTTTCCCTGAGCTTGTTAAACAATTTACCCTGCTAACAGATAAAGAAAAGTCCATCATTAAATCAGCTCGTATCATCAATCAACTTGAGCATTATCATCGGCCATACCAAGCCAGCCTTCAATCATCCGAAGGGTATACGAGGTCCGTTACCACAAAGCAATTTCGACAAGCAGGCACATTAACTGTTAGTCCGAGACAATACTTGAATGATGAGGGAGATTCTCTCATCGAGATTAATCAACTCCATTTCGGCTCCAGGAACAATGAACCGTGGCAAGATGAAGACGGTTTAGGAAACGACAACCGTAGTCTTACTATCGTTACCAGCCCATCCAGCGTCAACAAAGATTACAGTCTGGAAGTGATGAAAGCCCGCGCCATTCAGGCGCGTATCAGAAAGAAAAATATGCACCTTCCCTGCGATATTTACGCGTTCACCAACTTTGAAGTTGCATGTCTGGTTCAGGCATGCCTCAAAACCATTGAAGTTGGTAATACCAATGAAAACTGTATAGCAAAGCTACTCATGCTGATGCTTTTAATGGGTAACATCATTGAGCAGGTAAGAAAAACAAAGGTTCAGCGCTCTGCTCACAAGTCAGTCTGTGGGTTTATCCGGAAACACAATCTGCCCACCCACAAACTCAGAGCAGAATTAGCCCCCATCCTTGAAAGAGTTTCAGAAAATCTGCCTTTCCCCCTTCCCAAACTACTTACACAAGGGGTAAACAGCTTCCGATTTACGGATGTTGGGGAAAAAGAAATAAAAGCCTACCTGCATGACATCAACCGAAAACACCATACCCACATCACACTCACCAAAATCAGCGGATATCTCAGGCAAAAGCTATCACAGGAAGAAATTGATCCGGTGATCATTGAAATCATCTGTGGGACAGATATCAGGGCTATTCCTGCCTTGTTCTATACACAACTATCTTATTCAAGCATCCTTAATGCCTATCTACGCTATATCAAGTTCATTGCCTCTGCGAGCCAAAAGCCGGAATTGGAAATTTTGAACGATGTAACCGTCCAGGATAATATGCTTATCGGCTCACCACTACACATCCGAGCCAAGATCCTCAAGTCACTGTTCTGTCAACTTGATAAGCAGATTAAACAGTCATTGCAGCGTCCATCGTTGAAGTTCTCAGAAGAATGCCACAACCAGGTGACCCTATTCACCCAATTAATAATGGGGCTTGCCTGTGGCTACCGTCCAGTTACAGGCTGGTTTGGTAAGTTAGAGCACTTTCATCTAGATACGGGCGAATGTTGGATTTCAGACAAAGAGAAAAGTACTGGCGATTGCAGCCGAGTCATAGTACTCCCCAAAACTGCCTTGAGAATATTAGAGCAGTACCTGACATACGTTGAACAAGCCGCCATAC
Source organism: Photobacterium sp. DNB22_13_2 (assembly GCF_052873915.1). NCBI lineage: Bacteria > Pseudomonadati > Pseudomonadota > Gammaproteobacteria > Vibrionales > Vibrionaceae > Photobacterium > Photobacterium sp. DNB22_13_2. The sequence goes on along the minus strand of NZ_JBNNXU010000008.1, from coordinate 143,014 downwards.
ATTATGGCAATGCAAACAAAACTATTAGCTTTCGATACCATTCAGTTCTCAATAGCCAGGAGCACCTTTTCTTTTTCCGGGAAAAAGACTTAATCCAGGAAACCATTCCCTCAATCTTTATCGCATTGGTTGACCCCATTTTCCCACTTCAGCCTAACTGGCCTCGGCATCATATCCGCTCATTGCTACTCAAAAACAATGTCCCGACAGAATTGATCTCTGCCTGGATGGGGCATCAGGACACAGGAAAGCATGCCTTCAACCAATTCAGCCATCTCAATAGAAAGCAAATGAGAACAATTAGCCAAGTGATAAATCACCACCTGATTGAAATCGGTCTTGAGGAAAGCATATGGTAAGCATCGGTAGTGAGGCACGAGAATCCAATCGACTAAAAAATATCGAAAGTGTCAAACGATATACTCAGCTGCTGCTGGACAAGCACTTCCCAAATCCCAGTAATCGGCCTAGTCCCGAACTCTTCGAAGACAAATGGCTTAAATTTATCGGAGAGTTAGAAAAAACATTTGGTACCCAGCGCGACTATCGTCTGGCCTTTAATACCGCAATAAGAAGGGTTCAGCGTTACCGGGAACAATACTGCTGGAAGGTTTCTCCTCCATCCTTTCTGGTCACACACAAAGAGCCGACTCAGTTAAGAACTTTGCCGTGGCTCAAGGCAGCCTGGGCGGTTCATAGCTTCTATGAGGAGTGGTTCAATATCGTCCTACTTTGCAAAAAGCAGCGTGATACTGCAGATATCTATCAATCACTGATACTGTCCTTGGTTTTTCATAGCGGCCAGTGCTCGGCAAATGTCATCACTGCATTTTGTCATGAGCTAAGATGCGGTCATCTTAAACTTCAGCATTGGCAAAAACATATTTTTGCCACGCTCACATTGGAAGACTGCAAACTCAACACCAATTGTTATGTAAATGACGAAGCAAAGACCCTATACCATTGTTACTTTCATCCGATCACCCTAGGGCTACTCAGGCTATGGCTAGCCACAAATAAAACAGGCTGGATTCCACCGAAAAATTCAAAAGAGCTATTTAAAACACTATGTGCCGACATCACACCACCAGCACACTTGCCTAAATCACTAGCAGACTTCTGCAAGGCCGCAATATACACCTGTGAAACCATTGACGGTGTCGAACTCAGTGAAGCTCTTGTAGAATACCGAATTGGGCGAACAAAGTCCTATGCATTACCACCGGGCAATATCCCCCGTATTATTGAGCCAAAGGTAAATCAAGTTTTCAACCATCACTTCTATCAGTTTAATAAAGACATCACAGTAGCGCGCAAGGATCAGATAAATTCGCCTAAAGGACGTACCAACGGTATGCCTGCACTGATAAAACAATGTCTTGCAGATAATAACCCAAATGAAAAGCTCTCCCCTAATCACTTACGAAATAACCTTGAACAATTAGCTGCAAGCATAGAGCTATCAGAACCAGAATCAGTACTCATCCATTGGTTTATCTATAAAACTTGGTCATGTACTACATCAACACTCAGACAATACAATGCTAACCTCACCAGAAAATGGCTCTATCTTGGCCAGGAATACGAACTTTCAAGCTTATCATCAGAAGATATCGAGCAACTTTACAAGAACCTAGTCTTTAGTCATAAATCAGCAAAATCCCAGAAGTACTTTGCCATGCGGCTAAAGGACTTACATGGTTTTGCTGTCCAGAACTACAGCTTTCCTGTACTCACCAGCAGTTATTTTCATGTCGATGCCGGGCAACAGCACACCCGATCAGGTTTTGTCGATGAGGGGCTGTTCTCTGCATTACTTAGCAACATCCAGCAATTGGTTGATTTAAATAATGCTGAGAAAATATGCCTACAGTCTCTTTGTATCCTTTCCTATCGATGTGGCCTCAGGCTGAATGAACTGAAAAAGCTGCAGCTTAAGCATATCGAGACCTCCCCGACCGGTTGGATAGCTGTTAGGGAAAACCGGTTCGGTGATAACAAAACGGCCAGCAGCCTAAGAAAGGTGCCGCTTTTCCCGTTGTTACTTGAACACGAAAGGCAGATAGTCAGTAAACACTTACAATCAAAAATGGTAACATGCAGATCTATGGGGAACCTGGTCTTTACTTTTGGCCAGAGTATCAATCAGCCTTTTGACACCTTCCTGGTACCGAACTTTGTCAGTGAAACACTCAAAGCTCTCTCCGGGCTTTCTTATCTGGTCTTTCACCACTTAAGGCATAGCTGCTTCAGCCGGTTACACCTGCTGCTGGAACTAGATGATGAGTTTGATTGCATTCCCAATATCGTCCCTTACAACAAGCAACAGCGCCAGAAAATCCGCCATACCATCACGGGTAAGTCACTACAAAATAGCTATTACGCCCTCGCCGCTTTTGCCGGCCATGAAACTCCAGAAATGACTTTTTCCCACTATTTGCATTTTTCCGACTGGATAACCGCCACCAAGATCAACAAAGCAACATACCATCTTAGTCAAAAACAAGCCGTTCAACTAGGGTTGTCATCGAGACGATATCATCAACACCAAAACGGTAATGCCCGACCTAATGACTTACTCCCCTATCTCACCAAGAAATTGAAGGTTTCACCTGTCCAGTCAATGGTGAAAGATGGCATAACACCCACTCAAGTCGACAGTGGAGCAGACACAAAAATAATCAGCATTCCCGTCTGTTATCAGGTACTGGAACATTATGAAAACGGGATAAGTCTCCAAGAAATAGCCTATAAATACCGTATTGAGCCAGAGACTATCGATAAGTGGTTAGCAAACGCCCAATACATCAAATCGCTGAAAACGAATACAACTAAACAACGCTCCCGTCACTTTTCAGCAGCCCGTGAGTACCGGTTATTACCAGGTAAATTAAAATCAACAGCTGAAAACAAACTCGTCAACAAAGCCATTGCAAAGCTTCGACATAACTATCGAAACCAAAGGGCAGAAATCACAGAGATGTTACTCTATGCCTTAAACCACACCAGTGAAAGTAAATCAGGTATATATTTCAATAGCCCAGATACCTTGAGCCAATTCATTAAAACCTTTCACTTCATGATTCCCAAGTCGTCTTGGCGAGGCATCACCCTGTATCACGGCAATAGTATAAAGCGAGAGGAATGGAGAAAGGCTCTTCAAGGGATCAAACAGCGGCGAGGGAAAAAGTCATCGCCAAACAATAAGCCCTGTAAAGGAGCCGTTCGCCTTGAGTTAATTAGTCCTGATGAAGAAAGAATCATAGAGAAGACTGGCCATAGCAAATACTCCTCTCATCTGTTGATTTACCTGATTCATATGATGGGGATAATGATAATTAAAAACCCAAAGCGCATTTTTTAAACAAATCGAGGCCGTAATGACCTCGATTTGTTGGCTATTTTGAAAAATATATAGCATTTATTCAGGCAATAGCATTGCTTTAAGATCTTCTGGTGTCGCTAATTGATTACCACCATTATCTGCACCAGTAATCCACCAATAAGCCATACCAGCATCAGAACAATCAAATTTATTGGTTTGGAAATCGACTACACTATCGTGCTCGACATATGCGAACATATTCCAAAGGAACGCAATCCCTTTATTATCATGATTTTTGGCCCAATCCCAGTCATCCATTGGTGTTTGTAGATTCACATTTTGGTCACTTATGCGTTTTTCAACAATCCCAAAATCCAAAATTTGTTGCCAAGTGAAGTAGTCCCCACTGTTGTCATTAAACGGATGATGAGTAACAACGTAAACAAACTGCCGCTTTTCAGGCTCTGCAGATTCAAGCGCATAACCAATCAAATCAGGCTCTCCCGCTTCAATAATCCATAAAGGATCATTTTCTGTCGATGCATTAATTGCATCTACAAGATCATTTGTCGCACCAACTTGATCTTCACGACAATTATAATCTTGGCGAAGATTATCAAATGGACCAAAAAATTCAATTGACTCATCTGCGACAAACTGAAGTATTTTTTGGCGCCTTAGCTCATTAATTTCATCAATCTTTTGAATACCCGGATTTTTAAATGGGTCAAGATCACATGAGTGAGAAAAGTGTACCAGCCTATCTGATAACCCCGATCCTTGAAGCAGTGCAAAAACAACACCATTTGCAGCGATATCATCAGGATCAGGTGAGTTACCATCACTGACATATGCAAGTCTACCATCTGGTGGATTAACTAAACTCATCACATCCGACGAGTTGGAGTGTTCAGCAAAACACATAGGTGCTATACAAAATAGTGCTGCAGTAATTAGCTTCTTCATTATTCTTCCTTAAATTAATTTTAAGATAGTTTATGTAGCGAACAAATAAACCTCTTATAAGTAAATTACTATTTTCACATTGAAACTTTTCTCATGTTAATCTCATTAAATTTATTAATTATCATGTAATAATCATCAAGCACTGATTTATAAAAGATCTTGTTCCCTGAACAAAGGTAACTTAAGCCATATTCATTATCATAACTCTCGTCAAAACGATTTCTTGGGCAATCACCACCACATAACTTTAGATAATCACATTTTTTACAGTAGCTTGTCAGATTATCAAATTTAATTGAAGAAAATTTTTTTTGCTGCTTAGAATTAATAACATCTACCAGGTGGACTTTTTTTATATTCCCTAAATAATATTCAGGATATACAAAATGATCACACGAATAAATATCGCCATTGTGTTCAACAGCTAAACCTTTGCCACAGGTTACACCACTAGTACACTTCTGCGGACCATGGCCAAAAGTATTAGCAATGACATCCTCAAAATTATCAATAAACACATTACCAAAATCATTAGCAAGCCATTCATTCCAAATTGTTTTGAGAAACGCACCCCAAATATCGGGTTTTACAGACCAATCGGTAACATCATTAAAAATAAAACTTGATTGCTGAATAATCAAATCATCGAACTTAACATTAATAGGAACAGACCTATATTGAAAATCATTTTTTTGTACAACTGGAATAAACTGAATTAGTTTCGGTCTGACAACATTTTTTATAAAATGATATACAACTAAAGGTTGCTCTGAGTTGTAATCATTAACCGCACATAAAGCATTAAACTCCACATCATACTTTTTCAATAATTCTATGGCATTCATTACTTTATTAAAAACAGATTTGCCGCTCTTACTAAGTCTATATCTATCATAAAACTCTTTTGGTCCATCGATAGATATACCAATTAAAAATTCATTCTTTTTAAAAAATTTACACCAGGAATCATTTATTAAAATTCCATTTGTCTGAAAAGAGTTATATATAGCTTGCCCTTTCTTTTTATATTTCTTCTGAATCTTAACTACTTTCTCAAAGTAACTTAGACCTAAAAGGGTTGGCTCCCCTCCCTGCCATATAAATTCAACATAACTCCCACTCTGGGATTCTATATATTGCTTGATATATAAATCAAGTATATAGTCACTCATAATAAGTTTTTTATCATGGTTAAGTAATTCACTTTTATGAAGGTAAAAGCAATAGTGACAGTTCATGTTGCACTTACTGCCAGTAGGTTTAGATACAGCACTAAATTGCTCAACTTTATTTATTTTGTTTACTGGCTGTTTATTCATTTCGTCTCCAAACATAAATAGCATATGTATGAATATGGTTAGATACCCATAAGTTATGGATATCTAACCGAGCTGTTAATTATTTTTTATTAAACAATGGATCAAAGTGAGACATAAGATCTTTATTTTGGTCTGCAACATTTTTTGTTTCACCAGGATCACTCATAATGTTATAGAGTTCAATAGGACCATCCACGCCGTAGCGCACCGCTTTCCAATCACCTCTCCTTGCAGCTTGGAAAACTTCACCCACAACTCCTGAATTTGGATCTCCTAATTGTTTTCCAAACTCCCAATATAAAGTGCGCTCATCAAGCTCAATCGGACTATCATTCAACAAGCCTTTAATAGATACACCATTTGAGTTGTATCTAGGAACTTGATTAGGCGATACGCCAGACAAATCCGCAAAAGTCGGCAATACATCAGCAAAATGCCATGGCGTTTCATCCACACGGCCTTTTGTTATCATTTCAGGCCAAGATACAATCATGGGTACATGTATTCCACCATCATAGAGATCACGTTTAATCCCTTTGTATGGTGCAGATGCCTTAAAGTACTCTGGATCTGCGCCACCTTCATCATGTGGCCCATTATCAGAAGTAAAGAAAATCACAGTATTGTCTTCAATTCCCTTTTCTTTCAACGTTTCAACGATCATCCCTACATAATCATCAAGGGCCGTCACCATACCAGCGAGCGTTGCCTTTGGGTTATCTACTTTTTCTGGATAATATGAAGCATATTTATCACTCGGTGAACCAGTCGACATACCTAAATATGGCTCTTCCTCAAAGACACCATCATATTGCTTAACATATTTATCCGGGGCGGCTAACTCAGCATGAGGGGATGAGTAATTCAGCATTACAAAAAATGGATTATCCCTATCTTCATTTATGTAGTTAATCGCCTCATCTGTAAACATTTCCTGTGCATATGCACCCTTTTGGTTAGCTTCATTTTCCTCAACCCTAATTTTTACACCATCTCGCCAAACAATTTGAGGATATTGACGGTGACCTTCAGTAATCGAATACAAACCAAACCAAGTATCAAAACCCATAGCTAAAGGATCTGTCACACCCATTTTCGACCCAATCGAATATTTACCAAACAATGCCGTATCATAGTTTGCATATTTGAGAATATGAGCCATGGTGACATCTAATTCACCCAGCTGGACAGTATTTGAGTTGTTTGTCATTAACTGACTATCTCTACCCGTAAATAATGAAACCCGAGATGGAGAGCTGACAGTATTACCGGCATAAGCTTGTGTAAACCTAATCCCTTCATTTGCAAGCTTATCTAGATTCGGGGTTTTAATTGGCGTATCACCATAAGCGCCAATTTGATTAAATCCTAAATCATCAGTAAGTATAAAAACAATATTTGGAGACTCGCTTGCAGCGAATGCAGATGTTGTAATCGAACTAACTAGGGCAAGTTTTACTGCTGTTTTAATTATTGATTTCATATTTTAATGTTCCACATTGTGAGTTAAACATATCCTTCATGAAAACAATATAATCTATTTATTAAAAGAACCTTTGTATTATCGCATTTTATATTTTGGTTCTTGCTTAATTTTAAAGGTAAAACGTTACATGTCACAAATTAGATATTACCATATAGTAACTTGTTGCCTCCCCTTACTTGTCGAGGTGAAAAACCAATCATTTGTTTGAATTTTGTCGAAAAGTAATTACTATCTTGATAACCGACGTCAAATGCAACTTCTGTTATTGTCTTATCGGTATTCTGCAATAATGAAAGAGCTTTACATGTTCTTGCATAATGAAAGTAAACGCTATAGCTCATACCAGTCATACGCCTGATCATTTTTGATAAGTATCGCGGATTTAATTCAACTTGATGTGATATTGCTTCAATATCCCAATGTTTATCATGGTTACTACGAATAATATTCAATGCCAGTAATACGCGGTCATCTTTGGATAAAGAGCAACAATCACGTATACGCCCTCTTGATAACTCCACGATTAATTGCTGAAATAATATTTTCGTCATTATTTTTGATTCAACAGAGTTATCGTGAGATTCTTTATCTAAATTATTTATAATTTCTTGAACTCTTTGCAAAGTAACATTATCAATAAACCATCCATTGTCATCACCATTGGGAACAAAGCGTTTAAAATCTGAACCAAGATCTAGTTTATCTTTATCATATAAAATATTCGTTAAGTAAAGGCCTTTGACATTTTCAAATAAGTGACGATCATCACGATTGACAAAGCACACATAATTTTTACTCAAATTCATAGGTACATCATTCAACACATGGCAACCATGACCACCCGATACCACAATTATCTCACTAAACGAGTGTGAGTGCTCTGGAAATGGCTCCTGAGGATTACGTAACTCAGTTGTAATTGCACAGCTTGAATCGAGAAAAAAATCCTTAGCTTCTAAATGTATCATAGGCCTTCCCATATAGAATCTTTACCCATTTAAGGTCTCTGTCAGTGCCTACATATCCCCGTTACTGACACCTTCAGACATACCCCACCAGATACGATATCCCTGCGCCTCATCGTCAATTCGTAAAATACAGCCCGCCTTGTCAGACTCACTCAGTTCACCAATACGCTCCCCCGTACCTTTGACAAAAAACATATGCCCGACACTTTCTGAAGGGAAGCGAAACTTCCCTACCGACTGTCAGCGACAATAGGGAAAGGCTGAAATAAGCAGTGTCAAGCACGGCGTTGTGCGACGATAAACTTAATCAAAGTTGGCAGAGCAATAACCCCGATTAGCATTGCACCGATAATAATCGACATGATAATGCCCGGAATATTCAACAAACCGAGACCGACAGTGACCAACCCCATTAAAAAGACAGAGATCACCACGCCAATTATGGTTCCCGAACCACCAAGGATGCTAACGCCACCAAGCACCACCATGGTAACGATATTCAGTTCCCAGCCCAACGCAATGGTCGGCCGGGTACTGCCCAGGCGGGACGTCAGCATGATCGAAGCGACTGCACTGAAAAAGCCAACCAAGGTGAACAATATCAGTTTATGGTTAGCAACATTGATCCCAGAGTAATAAGCCGCAGTAGGATTATTGCCAATCGCATAGGTGCGGCGGCCAAAATTGGTTTTCTGTAGCAAGAAATAGAACACCACCGCCAATAGAGTGAACACCACAAACTCAAAACTAAACACATAAAACACATAGCCCTGACCGAAGTATTCAAATGCCTGCGGATAATCTCGAATGGCCTGATCGCCCAACAATATATAGGCGATACCACGAAACAGACTCATGGTACCTATAGTCACTACAATAGAAGGGATATTGAGCCGCGTGACCAAAAGGCCATTGAATAATCCACACCCCACTCCAACGGCCAAACCAACAACACAAATAATTGCAACACCAGCGCCAGCCTGAGCGGTATAGCCCATAGCGACAGAGCATAAAGCAATTATTGAAGCGACCGAGATGTCTATCTCGCGCACAATAATAACCAATGCCAACGGCAGAGCGATAATTGCTTTCTCGGTAAAGTTAAACGTCGCGTCCGACAGGGTCCACGGGTCAAGAAAATACGGCGAAGCTATACAATTCAACAAAAAAACGATCACTGCTGTCAGAAATAACAGAGCTTCCCAACTTTTCGCCCAATTCGGCAGGTACCTTCGTGTCTGTTTAGCACTTGGTTCCATCACTGCTTTATTTACGCTTTCCATTAATATTCTCCACCAGCATTAAGATGCATTCTGTACCGCTTTTTTGAGGATAATCCGCCCCAACTTCCGTTCTGAACGAGAGTTAGCAACCACTGCGATGATGATAACCGCACCGGAAATGGCCATCTGCCAGAATGGTGATACCCCAATAACTGGCAAAGCGTTATTGATCACACCAAGGAACACAGCCCCCAGCACGCAGCCGAGCACAGTACCGGTACCTCCTGCAATACTGACCCCGCCAATAACACAGGCAGCAACAACCTGTAGCTCGAACCCATTGGCAATATCGACATAGGCCACGGCGTAACGTGAAATCCACAAATAACTGGCAATCCCCGCCATAAATCCGGCGATAGAAAAACTGACGAATTGTTTCTTACCGACATTAATGCCGACATAATGGGCTGCCGTGGGACTATTTCCGGCGGCATAGATATTACGTCCCATCCGGCGGTGACGTGCAAAATAGTAACAACCCGCTATCGCCACCACCGAGCACCAACCCAGCACAGGTAACCCCAATATTTCAGTGCGAGGAATAGCGATATAAGACTCACTCATTTGGTGGGCGTTAATCCATTGCCCGTCACTCAGCAAAAATACACAGCCGCGGTAGATACTCATGGTGCCCAATGACACAACAATCGCTGGGATCTTCGCCTTCCATACCAGAAAACCATTTAGCATTCCCAACAAGGTGCCTAACCCGGCACAGATAACAATGATTAACACTACAGGAACTTGCGGATAAGCTGCATTGATCATCGCTCCGACCATACCGGTTAAAGCCACATTGGCAGCAATAGACAAGTCGATACAGCGGGTGATAATGACAAACATCTGCCCAAGAGCGAGGATGATCAAAATGGAGGTATCGTTATATACGCCGACCAAATTTCCGACCTGCACAAAATCCGGCACAATTAGTCCAATAGCCGCTATCATCACCAAAATAACAATAGCAAGCAGTGCCTCTCGATTTTTCATTAACTCTTTCATCATGCGACTCCCGTTAAGCCCGTAGCGGCGCTGACAATTTTCTCTGCACTAAATTGATCACGTGAAAATTCTTCAACCATCAAGCCTTCTCGCATCACTATGATACGATCGGCCATGCCCATCACTTCCGGCAACTCGGAAGACACCATGATCACAGCCAATCCTTCTGCGGTTAGCTCCGACATGAATTCATGGACAGCCGCTTTAGAGCCAATATCAATCCCCTTCGTGGGCTCATCCAAGATGATCACCTGCGGCCGGGTTGCCAGCCACTTACCAATGACTACCTTTTGCTGATTGCCTCCGGATAAGTTTTCCACCTTTTCATACCAGTTAGGCGCTTTTACTCGTAAGCGGTTTGCATAGGTCTCTGCCAATGCGTACTCACGTTTGGCATCCAGTATCCCGTTCGGGTTGATCTTGTTTAGCTGAGGCAAGCCAATATTTTGGAAGATAGGAAACTCAAGCACCGTCCCCTGCGCCTGGCGCTCCTCCGGCACATAAACAATGCCCGCCTTAATGGCGTCATTTGGTGAGCTTATTTTGACCGGCTGACTAACCAGTTTCACCTCGCCACGGGCGCGGTTAGTCACACCAAATAAAGACTGCATAAGTTCGGTACGTCCTGCACCGACCAGACCATAAAAACCGAGGATCTCCCCCTCGTGTAAGTCAAAATTAATATCATCAAATTCGGTTGGGTGGGAGTAATGACTGACCGACAAAACAATATCGCCAATATCAACATCAACTTTCGGATAGGCGTTATCAATCGACCGCCCAACCATCATGGTCACCAAATCAGATTCTTCTATGTCGCTAATCTGACCTGCACCGACGTAGCAGCCATCACGAAAGACGCAATAGTTATCAGCAATCCGGAAGATCTCGTCGAATTTATGGCTAATAAATAATATCGCGCATCCTTTTTGTTTTAAGCGCTCGACAATCTCATAAAAGTCTTCAATCTCACGGTGGGATAACGCTGCAGTCGGTTCATCCAACACCACCACCCGCGCATCAAAAGACAGAGCTCTGGCAATCGCCACCATATGGCGCTGGCCAATACTCAGTTCTTTCAATAGGGCACGCGGGTTAAGCGGCGCATCGATCTCCTGTAAAATTTCGACACTGCGCCGCTCCATCTCACGCCAGTTAAGCCTTTTTGATGGATGCATCAGATGATGACCAATAAAGATATTTTCTGCCACACTCAGTTCATCAAACAGCACCGTTTCTTGATGGATAGCGGTGATCCCCAACTTACGTGCATCGTCAGGAGTATCGAGTACAATAGGTTCACCGTCGAGAAATAGCTGGCCTTTGGTCGGCGTATAGATCCCAGTCATCACTTTGACCAGGGTCGATTTTCCCGCACCATTTTCACCAACAAGCGCCGTCACCTTGCCGGCGTATAAATCCAGTTCCACATTATCCAAAGCCTTGACACCCGGAAAGTGCTTACTTATCTGACGCAAAGAAAATACCGACTGATTTGCATCCATAGTTTGTCTCCTCCTTAAGCGCAATCGATGCAGGAACGGACTATACGTCCGCTCCTTTGCTCTCCCAACAATCAGAAAATACTGGCAAATTTCTTGACGTTTGAGCTGTCGTACACAAACGGCGCGGCCATTGCGGCATTGCCCTCAGCATCTAGGGTGGCTCGGCCTAATCGCCCCATATCGACTTCGGTTTCCGTTGCTGTGCCCTTCACCAAGTCATAGCTAATCATGGTCGCAGCATAGCCAAGATCGATGGGATTCCAGATAGCGAAACTATTCACGACACCAGAATCAACATGGCCTGCCAATTCGGAAGGCAGCCCAAGGCCCGTGACATAGACATCGCCTGTTTTATTCATATCTTTTACCGCCTGCGCCGCTGCTACAATGCCCACAGAAGTCGGAGCAACAATGACTTTCAGGTCAGGATAGGAGTTGATCAGCCCCTGGGTTTCACGGTAGCTCTTGTCCGCTAGATCATCGCCGTAGACAATGGAAACCAAATTGAGATCAGGATATTGCGGCAATACCTTCTGCATCTCTTCAATCCAAATATTTTGGTTGGTGGCTGTTGGGGTGGCACTTAGCACCGCAATATCACCCTTTTTGCTACCCGTTACCTGCAACGCCACTTCAGCAAGTTCAACATTCATCTGTCCGATCAGCTCGTTGCTTGAAGGATTTAGATGTACTGCACGTCCTGCCGGTGCAACACCGGAGTCAAAAGATACGACTTTAATTCCGCGTTGCTGCGCTCTTCTCAGCACCGGTACCAGAGCATCGGTATCATTGGCAGAAATAGCAATCGCATCGACGCGCTGGGCGATGAGTGAGTTAATTATCTCTATCTGGCCTTCTGCGGTTGGGGTAACCGGGCCTGTATAGATGATGCTAACATCCCCCAGCTCGGCCGCAGCTTCCTTAGCTCCTTCATGTGCAGCCTCAAAGAAACCGTTCCCAAGAGATTTCACCACCAGGCCAACTCGTATTTCGGCGGCCTGAGCTATGCCAGTGGCTAGAACAGCCATTATTATTAGGGTACTTTTCATAACGTTTTTCATGCAGATATTCTCCGTATCTGATTGGTATTAATGATTGATATTGACTGGCTCCTGACCGGTATAGCCGGCGCATTCACTTGCAGCCAACCAATACGTTTATCGTTTCATTGTTACTTCGGTCTCATATTGTTTCACTTGCTCCAACCAGTCATTTCCAACCGGTACTCCCTGCTCCAGGCAGTAATAATCCCATACAGCTGTCCAGGGCAGCGATTTGTTCTCTTCCATCAAAGCCAAACGCGTAGTGTAATCACCATTCGATTCGGCACGTTTTAATTGTGCTGTTGGCTCTAACAAGGCTTTAAGCAATGCCTTTCGCATATTGCGGGTACCGATTACCCATGCAGCAATACGGTTGATCGAGGCATCAAAGAAATCCAAGCCAATGGTGACCCGTTCTAACAAGTTGTTGCGGACAATTTCATTGGCGATCGCTTGGGTTTCATCATCGAGTAGTACGACATGGTCACTGTCCCAATGCACCGGTCGACTAACATGAAGCAACATTTTTTCCACATACAGGGAGGCTGCCGATATCTTATCGGAAATCACTTCGGTGGGATGGAAATGGCCGGCATCCAGACACAGAGCCACATCACGAGATGCGGCGTAACCAAGATAAAACTCATTCGACCCGGCGGTATAGGCTTCGGCGCCGATACCAAACAGCTTCGATTCGACCGCATCAATGTGGTATTCAACAGGAAGATCTTCAGCAATGATTTCATCCAGAGATGCCAGCAAACGCTGACGAGGTGCTAAGCGATCTGCCGGCAGATCCTTATAGCCATCAGGAATCCAGATATTCATGATCGAGGGAGTACCAAGTTGCTCACCAAAGTAAGCCGATATCCGGCGGCTTGCCTTGCAATGATCGATCCAATACTGGCGAATCTCATCATTCGGGTGGGTCAAGGTAAAACCATCACTGCTCTGCGGATGCGAGAAGCAAGTGGGGTTGAAATCCAAGCCGATTTCATTGCGTTTGGCCCATTCAACCCAATTTGAAAAATGCTTGGGCTCAATTTCATTACGCTCGACCGGTTGGTCTGCTTCAAGGTAGATCGCATGCAGGTTCAGGCGTAATGAACCAGGAATCATGGTCATGGCCTCAAAGAGATCCCGTCGCAATTGTTCAGCTGTGGTTGCTTTCCCCGGATAACTACCAGTTGCCTGGATACCGCCTGTCAGTCCCCCCTGTGGGTTCTCAAACCCGGCAACATCGTCCCCCTGCCAACAGTGCATCGAGATAGCAATACCGTCCACGGTTTTCAGAGCCGCTTCGACATCAATGTCCAATTGCTCGAACCGCTGTTTGGCCAGCTGATATGCACTTAATATATTATTTTCTCGCTCGTCCATAATTTTCTCTCAGGGTTATCTCTTAGCGTTGCTTTCAATTGCCATATCTTGCCCGCACAGGGAAACAAACCGCGACCAAAGCAAAGAGATTGACCGGTTAAAACTTGGGCTGTGGTAATGGCTAACCAAGCGGTTGGGAATACCCAGCCTATCCAACAGTGAGTTAACCTAGCCCTTGCCAAGGCAGTCGAGTATTTATGAGGTCGTGGCGATGGTATATTCGCAGTTCTTTTCACCGTTAAGGCGATAGCCGAGGTAATCAGGAATAAGCTGAATACAGTCTGCTTATAGAGGTTGGTGGCACCAAATAGGTCGATTACATCCTTCATCACGCCCTTGGTGCGAGCGTCACGGTAGGTAACAGGCAAGCTCAGGATCTCACCGTATTTGTCGCAGGGGACAAAATCCCCCCCACGACTATCAATCGTAAAACAATCAAGTGAAATACCGGTTTGTCGTTTACTCTCTATACTTTGCTTTATTTCTGTCAGGATGTTTTCAATGCCCCAACAAATATAGCCGTCACGTTTTGGGATATTATTTTCAAACCAATGACATTCATTCAGCAACAGTTTTTTGTCATCAAAACAACCGAGAGTTACCCGTCCATTTCCCGCGCCCAAATCAATTGCAATCAGGTTTTTCATGTGTCCACCTCAAACTATATATTGAAGATAAACAATTGCATGATTGATAACCTTTGAAGCCTTTACCTCCCAAGGGAACAAAGCTGCAAATTATTAAAGAAGTCTCGCTTCCAGGTCACAATATTGGATTAAAAACCGATGAGGTTATAACGACGTTTCGAGAATCTCTCGGCTTGGATTCGGGATAACACATTGATTAACTAACACGCCTTTATCCTTAATTCTGTCACAGGCGATTTCAACTGCTGATTGCACAGCAGATACATCACCACATAATGTCACCACTCCTTTGCCACCAATAGCCATTGCTAATTGGATATCCATTAATTGGATATCACTCGCTTTAACCGCCGCGTCTGCAGCTTCAATAACTGCTGCGACAGAAAACGTTTCAATAACACCTAATGCTCCACCTCGAGCAATCTCACTTGTACCAGAAATGGCCATAAATACATCAGAATGAATATTAGATATGACGACATTATCAACGACCTCTCCACCACCAGCGGATAAGCCATGGTCTACTGCAGCCTTGACCGCTCCAATATCACCGTTTACCAACACAATAAACTTGCCTGGACATGTCGTTCGGTGAAAAACAATCCTTACATTAGCTGCTTTTACCATTGCATCAGCTACCTGATACCCTCTAGCAATTGAGTTCAGCTCAATACAACCTATCGCATTATTCATGTCACTTCCCTAATGATTGTTTACACTCTCAATCGTAATATTCTCAGCAACGCTAACCACCCGTCCGCTAATACTGGCATGCATCGCAACACTCAAACTATCCGCTGCAGGCTTAGCAATCATCTCCCCTTTTTCTATCATCTGCCCAACCTGAACAATTGGCTCCGCTGGGCGACCTATGTGCTGAGACATGGGGATAACAACACGCTTGACTGTTGGTATATCCGACAAATATCCAGCTGGATGCTGATAATAGTCCAATACCTCTAAACGACGCATCAAACGGGATGTAGCAACGCTACGAAATGCTTTTAATGGATGAACATCTTGGGTAAGAGACTGTAATTGCTCAGGTGTTCTCATTAAGTTTTGCTGACCAAGCCCTTTTTTGGCAAGGCTACAAACTCTCTGCGGATCAGCACCTTCTGGGCAAGACCACATAGTACATAAGTTACAACCACAACATGGTTGAGCTGCAAGAGCATGTTGATCATTAGCCACAAGAGCAACTCGCATCGCTTTCCGTGGATCAATGGGGTATCCCAACAATGAACGGGGGCATAATGCTGTACAGTGACCACACTGATCACAAGCCGATCTGGCAATCTTAATCACTTGCTGATCACTACGCTGTTTAATCTTCGCCACGCGACTATCGGCTTTTAGCACTAAAAGTCCGCTGGAAGTTTTTGTTAGCGGTTTATTAATATCGCAAGTCAAGCTCCCCATCATAGGCCCACCTTCAATGATCACGTAATCATCACAGGTGATCCTACCCGCCAAAGCAATCGCATCCGCGTAACTCATACCAACAGGAAGGCGAGCAGTAAATGGGTGTTCTACTTCACCATGAACCGTTACCATGGTTTCAGTAACTGGCTGATTTTGTTTAGCCCAATACGCATTGATCAAAGATTCAACATTATTTACAACTATCCCAATATCTTTTGGCAAGCCACCAGCCGGTATCCTTTCCCCTGTTGCGCGGTAGACTAATTCAACTTCGTCTCCTGCCGGGTAAGTATCTTCCAACTCTAAAATCGTAATATTGGTTGGCAACCCTTCTTTCAACGCGCATATAGTTTGGCTATTCTTCTTTTTGACTCCGATAATGCCACGTTTTGCACCTATCTGTTCCATGACCATCGCCATCCCCTGAATCAGGGCATGACGATCTTGTTGCATTAGCAACTGGTCTTTATTCAATAGTGGCTCACACTCTGCACCATTCGCGATCAATATATCGACTTGGCAATCGAGCTTCATATAAATTGGAAAACCTGCTCCCCCGGCACCAACTACACCCGCATTTTGTAGTTGCTGTAAAAAAGAATTCATCCTGACCTCCTGCTAAAAATCTAAGATGGCTGTCTCGAGTCATAAACCTGACGATACATCACTCGAGACATATCCAATTACAGTGACTTCTTGTATAACGCTAAAACATCTTCAGGGCTCATCGTAACGGGGTTACCACCTGCACATGGATCTGCCATAGCACTATCAACCCATTCGGCAACATCTTGCTCTGTCACTCCGAGCTGACTAAATCCACGAGGGATCCCTACTCGTTTACTGAGATTGCGAATCGCTTGCACCGCTTCGACACTAGCTTCTTCTTGTGTCATCGCACTAACATCACAGCCTAAGGCAACTGCCAGTTTGGCAAACTCTTCAACCCGATGTGGACGGTTAAACTCACAAACAATAGGTAGCAAAATGGCATTGCACACCCCGTGCGGTAGGTTTTTATGCGCTCCAGCTGGATGCGCCATAGCGTGAACCATACCCAGCCCAGCGCTGTTAAATGCCATACCCGCAAGAAACTGCCCCAATGCCATCATTTCACGCGCTTCAAAATTGTTACCATCATCGACAGCCTGAGGTAAGTATTCGGCAATTAGCCTTACAGACTCCAATGCAGAGTGATTGGTCAATACATGTGCTCCTACCGACACGAAAGCTTCAACCGCATGAGTTAACGCATCCATACCAGTAGCCGCAGTCACATCAGAAGGAAGGCCTAGCATGATACTTGGATCATTCACTGACACATCAGGAATAATATTACTGTCTATGATTACGCATTTAACTTTGTTAATTTCGTCAGTTATTACTGCGTTACTTGTCACTTCAGCCGCAGTACCTGCCGTTGTATTAATCGCATATAAGGGGACGCCGACATGTTTGACCTGACCTACTCCTGTGTAGTTAGTAATTGGCTTAGGATTTCCAGACAAGATTTTTACTGCTTTAGCAGTATCAATAGCACTACCTCCCCCAAAGCCAATGATATAATCCGCCCCTGCCTCTACCAAGCAATCGTAGGCACTGTTGACAACCGAAACGGTTGGATTAGGAATGGTATCGGTGAAACATGAATAAGTTAGACCGCAGCGATCTAGCGCTTCGCAAAGTGGCGTCAGCAAGCCCAGCTTATCAAGTGCTGCATCGGCAATAATTAAACCATGCCCAGGGTCTTTAGCAGCAATCAATGCTGCTAATTCTGTGATTGCATTTTCTCCTGAAATATTAATTTTTGGGAAAGCAAGTGTAAAAGCCATAGTTATCTCCAAATTAATCGATATAAATTACAAACTCTAGCAAGTTAAATATTTAGCCAACGACTCTGCTGGCTTCTCTTGCTATCATTAATTGCTCATTAGTATTTATTACCATCACATCAACTTTTGAATTAGGCCTACTAATAATTGATTCATTTTTCATGTTACTTTCTTCACAGAGATATAACCCTAAATACCCCAGAGAGTCAGTAACTAGATGCCTAATTAACGCTGAGTTTTCACCAATCCCACCTGTAAAGACTAAGAGGTCAACACCACCAAGAATTGAAGCATAACGGCCAATAGTTTCTTTCACTCGATTTGAATACATCTGCAATGCAAGGGCTGCTTTGTGGTCACCTTGTTTTCTTGCTTGCTCGAGAACTCGACAGTCATCTGATAATTCAGATACACCCAATAACCCTGATGCATTATTCATCATTGTATTAACATCGTTTGGACTCATTTGTGTATTCTGCGACAAATATATTGGTAATGATGGATCAATATCACCACAGCGGGTTCCCATCATCAAGCCAGATAACGGAGTAAAACCCATTGTTGTCGCAACAGAGCGTCCATTTTCAATCGCACAAATACTCGAACCGCTACCCAAGTGGCATGAAATAACCTTGTTGTAATACTCATTTTTAAAGTTATCTTCTGCTGTGATACTAATATATTGATGACTAATTCCATGAAATCCAAACTTTCTTATTCCATTATCTTCATAAAGTGTATACGGCAATGGATATAAAAACTGCTCTTCAGGCAATGTTTGGTGGAATGCAGTATCAAATACAGCAACTTTTTTGGCTTTAGGCAACACCTCTTCAAATGCTTCAATACATAGCAAATTAATCGGGTTATGAATGGGAGCTAACTTTGAAAGTTTCAAAATTGCTGTTTTAACGTCTTCATTAATCAGAACCGGCTGTGAATAGTCTTCTCCTCCATGAGCAACACGATGGCCAACGCAATAAATTTCATCAGCATTACCAATTAGCTTTTCTTCTAATAAAAAACTAATAAGATACTTTACTGCTGAAGTAAAATCCCAAGCCCCATCTTCCTCTTTTTTAACATCATTAATTTTCTTTGCACTAAACCGTGTTAATGCGGTTCGCTTTCCATCGAACTGTCCAGATAAAATACAATCTTCATCTGGCATTTTTATTAACTGAAATTTTAATGATGAACTGCCAGCATTTATAGATAAAATAAAATCACTCATTGACATTCCTTGTAACTAACATCGTATACCTGTTAGATTTTTAAAAACTGAACTTTATATAATTCACTACTAGGTGCAAGTTATCGGGCATACTGCAAACTTCATAACTAAGGCTAAGGTCTCCCTTACCTGCTGAAGCGCATATTCAACTGACGAAACATCTCCCTTCAATACAACAGAACCATTTCCAATATCTAATTTCTCAACCTTCACGGCACCAGATTTTGTTGCGAGATCTGCTGCAATAATTGCAGCTTCACCCGGTGAAATAGTAATTAAACCTATTGCATTGCCTTCAGAGTTATACTCAAGGGCTTTAATCACATCAATCGCAGGGTTAGCAATTAAATGAATCAATGTGACCTCTTTGCCTGGAACATATTCTTGAACAACACGGTCTGGTTGGTTGAACATCGTTGCGCCTTCCATACCTAAATCACCTCAATGATTTGTTTTATCGCTTTATAATCTGGTTGTATGGGGTTGGTTTTTAATGTTGGGTCTTCGAGCGCTCTTGTTGCCATTGTATGGATAAGGCCAGCATCACATTTTAATTTTTCACCTGTATCTATCCCCAACGACGCAATTAATACACCAGTCGCTTTTATCATTGCGTGTGCACCTGTTTTTGCATCAGTATGGCGAGGTACAAAACCTAGGCAACGGGCCAAGGTTGCATACGTCTCCAAACTTCGCGTTGACTGGCAATTAAATTCCATTACCTTTGTCAACAAAAGCGCATTTGCCAACCCATGAGGTATGTGTAATGACGCCCCAAGCTGATGAGCAATCGCATGGGTTAACCCTAAACCCGCATGATTAAAAGCCAACCCAGCTAGGCTCGAAGCATTAAGCAGTTTTTGCCGTGCTTCTAGATTGTTGCCATCGTCATAGGCTGGCTTCAAGTACTTAAAAACTAAAGTAATCGCTTTCTCAGCCAGGGCATTACTGAAATCATCATGGTTAATAGACACCATAGCTTCTATGGCGTGGGTTAGAACATCAATACCAGTATTCGCTGTCACTTCAGGGGGTACAGTAAGTGTCTGGAACGCATTTAGAATAGCTATATCAGGAAGCAGCTCTTCATCATACAACGGAACTTTAATCTGCTTATCAGCAACAGTCACAACACTAAACTGAGTCACCTCTGATCCCGTACCACTTGTGGTGGGTATCGCAATAAATGTCCGACGCTCTTTATCTTTGGGGCTCAAGTATAAAATCGCTTTGGTAAGGTCAATAGCTGAGCCACCTCCATAAGCAATAACTGTATCAGGCGAAAAGTTCGCCATCTTATCAATACCCATCGCAACATCTACAGTTGTTGGATCGGGGGTAACATCTGTATACAAAGCGACTTCATTTCTCACCCGCAAGGTTTCTAAGATAGATTTCAGTGCATGACTATCGGCTAAAAACTGATCGCAAACTATCCATATCCGTTGTCGGTGGTACTGCTGCAATACATCTAAACTAGATATGCCACTAAACAGCTGCGTTGGTATAGAAAAAGCTTTCATACCGGCCTCTTAACGAATATTAAAAGCTTCACTCAATACGCAGCGGCGCAAACGTGCAAATGAGCGTGCAGAAGTCGTTCCTTCACCTGTTGGCGTTGCAATAGTGAAAGTAGTGAAACCCTCTGCGCCAACACCAATCCCAGCATAAGAAGGGGCATTTTTCACAAAAATACTGGTTCTCATGACTCTTGCTGCGCGATTAAGGTGATCAATATTTTTCGAATGCATAATGGCAGTATGTAAATTTCCACCTTCAACATCACGAGCAATTGACAGTGCTTGCTCAAAATTAAAAGCGGTAGCGACAGGTAACATAGGCATTAATTGCTCAACAATCATCAATGGGTCATCAGCGCTTACTGAAGCAACCACTAACTTTGGCTGACCTTGGTAGCCGATATTTGCTGCATCCAGTATTTTTGCCGGGCTTTGTCCTACCAACGCTTTGTTCGCATCACCGGCTTCATTTATTACTACTTGCCGCAAACGCTCAACATCTACTGGGTCTTTGACCCAATGAGCACCAAATTCTTCCATTGCTTGCAGCAGTTCTTGGGCGACAGAGTCGACCACAACAACGGCTTTCTCAGCGATACAAGGCAAATTAAAGTCAAAAGACGCTCCGCTGATAATATCTACTGCAGCCTTTTTTATATCAGCGCTATCATCAACAATGACCGGTGGATTGCCAGCACCAGCACCAATCACTTTCTTACCTGTTTTCATTGCCATAGACACAATGCCAGGTCCGCCCGTTACCACCAGCAGTGGCACATCAGGGTGCTCCATCATCTGTCTAGTTGCTTCAAAACTTGGATTGCTTACACAAACAACTAAGTTACGGATCCCACATTGGTCAAAAATAATCTGCTCAACTTTATTAATTAACCAAATTGAAACCTCTTTCGCACCAGGGTGTGGGCTAAAAATCACACTATTGCCTGCTGCTATCATCCCGATAACATTATTAATAATGGTTTCTGTCGGGTTAGTGCTAGGCGCTACCGCTCCCACAACCCCATAAGGTGAATATTCAAACAGAGTTAAACCACCATCGCCGGTCAATGCTTGAGTTGCAAGATCCTCTGTTCCAGGTGTATTTTCGAGAGCAGCTTTATTTTTTAACACCTTATCAGAAACATTACCCATCCCAGTCTCTTGCCAGGCTCGCTCAGCCATGTCTGGAATATCGGCAACTAATTCATTACGCAAACCTTCTATAATTACACTTCTTACCGAAATGGGGCTGCTATTGAGCTCTTCAAACGCTAATTTAGCAGCATTGATTGCTGAATTGACGGTTTCAAACCCGGCTCCTCCAACATGCGATGAAACTTTTCCATTTGGACTAAACACACTCTGTGCCAGTATGTCACTGACCAATGTTTCGATATTCAATTGACTCATAACACTTACAATCCCTTCGCGAATAGATGCATGAAAAATGATGTTTAGGCCTCAGCCACAGTTCAAACTGTCCACAATCCCAACAATGACTTCATCAATCCCCTGATTTGGTTCATGAAAATAGTTACTTGCTGGCGTTCCTTGCGCTACAATGACAACCTCCCCAACGCCAGCACCAACGGCATCAACTGCAACTCTTTGGGCACCCTCTGCTATTACTTGTTTTGCTGTTATAGGTTCAACCAACATTAATTTCTTACCCGTCAATGATGGTATTTTCTGAGGAACAACGGTGGAGCCGATAACCTTAGCGAGATACATGGGCACTCCTTTTATTTGGTGTTTGAATATGCTTGTTTTGCATATGTTCACGAGCCAAATCTGTAAACTGCACTTTCTTTCGTGTTAACAGCCAGCAATCCGAATAGACAGCAACGTCGCTGTAATTTATCCAAGGTTTATCACAGCTGAATACATCAATACCTTTATGATCCCTAATGGTGACAGGAAGTGCTTCTAACTGTTCTACTGCCAGTATTGGTAAAAGCTGCCGGTGAATAATTAGCAAGGTCTGAAGCCCAATTGACCATGCCTCCATCACAGTTTGAACCGCTTTGTGACTACTATTGAGCTCAAACAATGCCAATAAAAATGGTAAATCAGGTAGCACTATATGCAGCTCATCAAGCCCTCCCTTTGGCAATTGCTCTACTATTGCATCCAACCCTGATTCCAGCTGCTTCGGATGCAAAGCAATAGCTCGCGAGCTATTTACAATCGTCATAAGGCACCTAACCCTTGCTACCAAGCATGATTTGACCTGTATCCTTCATTCCAGTTAAACCTGCAGCATTTGCCTCATCCGTATCTAAATGCATCTCTAATACCAATTGAGGGTCAACACGGATGACAACATTCTTAAACAGGACAGTACGCGGTGGCTCTCCAACCAAAACATCTACACGCTGACAATCATCAACACCAAAAAGCAAAGCGTCGAATGAATTCATATGTATATGCCTGTTAGCAACAATGACCCCCTGTTCAAGGGTGACTTCGGCAAAATTGCTGATGATTTGTATTCCTGGGGAGCCTTCTAATTCACCAGACATACGCACAGGAGCCTTGATACCCAACTCCCTTGCTTGAGTGGCAGACACCTCAACTTGTGTATCTGGACGCAACGGGCCAAGAATCCGGACGTTATTCAGCACCCCTTTCGGACCTTTTAATGTCACGGTCTGAGTCGCTGCAAAATGCCCTGGTTGCAATAATGGCTTATCAACAGTGAGTGATTGCCCTGGAAACAACTGTTCGAAATCACGTTCAGAAAGGTGAACATGCCGATTAGATATTCCAATAGGAACCTTTCGATGGCGCAATACATCGACAACCTTGCTGGCAACAGCTTGAGCATCGCATTCCATCATGCTTCTGTTTCCTCCTGGCTAACCGCCTGGGGAGGAGTCGTGTTTCGACTACCATGGCTCTTTGGTTTAACTACCGATTTAGCCCTACTGGCACTAGGTGCCGCATCCCGTTTAGTATTATTGACCTTTGCTGGAGGGGTCTTTGTGCTTCTCGCCCTTTTGGGCTGGCTATCATTTGATGGCTGTTGAGAGGCTACTGCCTGTTTGTTTGCTAAGGCTTCACCTTGCTGGTTTGTTTTTGGCTTCTCTACTGGAGGGGTAGCCACGAAGCGCCCTAGCCCATCTGCAGGTCGTGCAATGACTTTACTGCCACATAAACCTTGCTGAGATTTCGCAAAAGCTGCACCGGTATCAATGGCTGCATTAACAGAGCCCACATCACCAGTCACTTTAATCAAAATCCAGCCAAAGCCATTGGCACGCTCTAAACCTTCAATGGTAATGTTGGCAGACTTTGCCATAACATCAGCGACAGTAATAGCAAGCGCCAACCCAGTAACTTCGACCATTCCAAATGCTGTTTTCATCACATGTACCTACTTTCTATTAATTGATTATTTACACCTATACGAACGACACTTAGCCTATTTGCCGCATTAGATAATTAGGTATCAGTGGCTTCAGTGGTCACATCGCTACCTTCTCGAGGCTTATACGAATAAAGGCTGGCACCTGCACAGGCCCCCAGGATAGGAGCAACAATCGGTATAATGAAATATGGAATCGAACTGCCTCCTGAAAATGCCATGCTTCCCCATCCACTCATAGCAGTGAATAGCTTAGGTCCAAAGTCACGGGCTGGATTAAGCGCAAAACCTGTCAAAGGTGCTGTTGCGGCGCCAATTACAGCAACTAGCAAACCGATAAGCAGAGGAGCCAATGGGCCACGGGGGAGTCCATTCCCATCATCCGTCAGAGCCATAATGAGCAACATCAACACTGCGGTAATAACAAATTCCACTATCCCTGCCTGCAAGAGACTGATTTCTGAATGTGGGTAAGTACTGAACAACCCTGCAAGCGGCAGGCTATCAGCACTACCTCGTGTGATATTATTTGCCAGCTCAAATGCATCAAAAAGATTATGGTAGATCAGATAAGCAAGGCCTGCCCCAGCGAATGCGCCTGCAGTTTGGGCCACGATATAAGGTACAACTTTACGGCCGTCAAAGTTTGCATAGCGCCACAATGCAATGGTTACAGCAGGGTTAAGATGCGCACCTGATACACCAGCACTTAAATAAATACCCAGAGCAAAAGCTACCCCCCAAACGATGCAGATTTCCCACAAGCTAAAATTGGCACCAGCTAACACAGAAGCACAAAGGCAACTAACCCCAAAAAAGATAACAACGCCTAAACCGAGGAATTCAGATACACATTGATGAAAAACATCCTTTTTAATTAAATATTTCATCTTTGCTCCTTAATGAAATTAGCCACCTATTACACATTCAATGCCCAATGACTCAACAATACCTTTAAACTTTTCGATATCGTTTTGAGGTGGTGTTTTAAAACCTTCATAATAATAATCCTGCTCGAGCAATGAATACTTGCTTTGACCAAAATTATGATATGGAAGAATATGCAGACGGGTTACATTATCCAAGTATGATGCAAAAGTAGCGATTGCTTTAATACTTTGCTCATCTGCATTAAACTCAGGAATTAGTGGTACCCGTATTGATAAATTTTTTGCCAATTTAGATATTGTTAAAGCATTCTTAAGCACAACATCATTAGCAAGCCCCGTATACTTTTCATGTTGTTTACTATAAAACGTTTTGATATCGAGCAACACAACATCCAGTAGTGGAATAACCCTCTCCAACACTGCCGGGGAGGCGATCCCTGTTGTTTCCATAGCGGTGTGCAAGCCACGTGCCTTTGCCGAACGCAACAGGGCTTCAACGAAATCAGGTTGTGCTAATGGTTCGCCACCGGACAACGTTAGCCCACCACTTGAACGACGGTAATGCACGGCATCCTTACATACATCATCCAGCACTTCCTTAACTGTCATTGTTTTGCCAGTCATGGACAAAGCACCTGTTGGGCAAACACTGGCACACGTGCCACAACCAACACATTTATCATGGTCAACGCGATTAGAGCCTTCCAGGCTGATCGCCGCTTGAGGGCAGGACCTAACACAATTACCACAACCGACACATTGTTTTTTTTCGAACATCACTGATGGTGTGAATTTTTGAGACTCAGGGTTACTACACCATTTACAAGATAGGTAACACCCTTTCAAAAAAACAATCGTTCTAATACCAGGCCCATCATGTAGAGAGAACTTCTGAATATTAAAAACTGTTCCTTGAGTATTTTCATCAAACATATAAGTCCCTTTAGCACTTATAATAAAAAACTCCGTACATAAATATTAATAATTTATTTAATGCCACTTACATACGGAGCTAAATCGCTTAGAACATATGTTCAGTACGCTCAATAATATCGTCCTGGATACTCTTATCCAATGAGATAAACTGAGCACTATAACCCGCAATTCGAATGACTAAATCACGATACTTTTCAGGATCATTTTGTGCTGCTAACAAGGTGTCACGGTTAACAACATTAAACTGAACATGCATTCCCTTATGATCAAAATAACTCCGGATCAAGGCGCCCATATTACTAAGCCCATTCTCACCCTGTAGTGCCGTAGGATGGAATTTTTGATTATACAGGGTACCATTCGACGCAAGAAAGTGATCAAGCTTGGCAACAGAGTTGGTCGCCGCTGTCGGGCCACTGCGATCCATACCACGACTAGGTGATACGCCATCCGCTAATGGCTCACCAGCCATACGGCCATCTGGAGTTGCACCTACAACCGTTCCCATGAGCACATTAATAGAGGCAGGATACAAGCCAGCCTGGAATGAACCGCCACGTGGATTTTTGTACTTCTCAACCTCACGGCAGTAAATGGCTGCACCTTCTCTTGTCAACAAATCAACTTCATCAATGTCGTTACCGAACTTAGGTGCATCAAGTAGCATCTGTCGAACAGAACCGGTCTTTGAAGTAAGGACATTCACATTATTCTTGAGCACCTGTGAGTCAAGTAGTGCCGCAGAACCGGTTTCAGCTAAAACCTTCTTAACAGCATCCATCACCATATCATAAGCCGGATCATTCGCTGAGTGAGCCGCAGATTCATTGTCTCCCGCAAAGTTGTTATCGAGTGCTTCTTTGACTTGCTGCAGCGTCAACTTGGCTTCGTCGAAAACAAGCTTTTTAATCGCGGCAAAAGAGTCACCTACGTTTGCAGCGCCCACCCCTTGTGGACCACTGAAATTATATACGGCTCCCCCTTCCTGCAGTGACTTGCCATCGCCGATACAATCGTCAACCATACAAGATAAGAATGGCAAAGGTGCACGTTCAGCATGCGAAATATCAACGCAGTTATCAGCAGTAATCAAGTGGAAAACAAAATACTCTGCTTGTTTTTGATAGGCAGTCATGAGCGCTTCAAATGAGTGGAACTCACTTAAGGATGGTGTCACTGGCCCTAGTTGCTTCCCATCGACCTTACCACCATTCAAGGTGATTTCTAGCAATTTTCCAAGATTGAAAAATGCAGAATCGTGCCACCCCTCAGTCTTGCCTGGACACTGCGGCTCAACGCATCCGATAATGCCGTAATCACGTGCATCCTGAAGGTTCAAGCCCCGGTTGACCAAAGCGGTGACAATCACCTCATCGTTATAGAAAGCCGGCACACCCAAGCCTAAACGGCTTAGCTCACAAGCCTTGAGCAAAAACTCATCAGGCGTTTTTGACCATACACGAACCGAGAACGATGGCTGCGGCAGGCGAACATGTGCAGTCGCTTCCATACACATATAAGACAAAGTGTTCGTTGCATCTTCACCCTTACTGTCTTGGCCGCCTACAATCAGGTTCTGAAACATCGGGTACCCACCAAAAGCATTGGTGGAAACTTCATCGCGTACCTTATTGATATCATTAAGCTTAACCCAAATACAATCAATTAGCTCTTGAGCACAATCTGCTGAAATGGCTTTATCCATCTCAAAATAAGGTTGCATGTATTGGTCAAAACGAGTTGGAGAAATCGAATGGCCATTAGACTCCAAGCCAATCATAAGATGAACAAACCAAAAAGCCTGGCAAGCTTCATGGAAATTACTGGCCCCATTCTCAGGAACGGCGCGACATGTTGCGGCAATTTTTTCTAATTCAGCTTTTCGCTCACCAACAGCTGTAGCCGCCAAGACACTGGCTTTGTCTGCATATCGCTTTGCAAACTGGATAGCAGCATTACAAGAAATAATAATACCTTTATAAAACTGCTCTTGTTTAATATATTCTGGCGATGTTTTATCAGCAGACATCATCTTTTCAGCAACTTCAGTGATGATGCCTTTGTACCCGACCTTAAGCACTTTGGCATAATCAACAGAGATGTGGCCAACACCGTTCATATAGTAATTACCAACAGTAAACACACCTGCATCCATACAGGCCTGTGTATCTGATGACATATATGAAGTGGCTAGTTCACTGGTTGTTTTTCCTTGCCAATAAGGAAAGACTTCTCGCAATTCTTGCTTTGCTTGCTCAGAAATTTGAAAGGAATCACCACTACGTTTGCCAACACGCTCAAACTCATCTTCAATCCAGGTATTCGAGAACTCAGGAAAAATCTGAGACGATCGAGGTTCAATCGTAGCACTACCAACAATCAACTCATTATCACGGATAACAATGGGTAGTTCAGCAAGAATGCGCTCAAAAGCTTTTGCGCGACGAATAATTGCGGGTTGCCCTTCGGTTTCTTTATAAGAAGCGGTGATAGATAGGGCGCGTGCTGTTTCAATACAAGGCACAGCATCTAAAATTTGGTTACGAAGTGACTCTACACGACTCGTAGGCTCACTAAAACCTTGGGATACAGGTTTCATGATATTGTCCTTTTAATGCCTAAATATAAGGTTTTGTCTGTGAAGGTGCTGGGCCACCCATTGTTTCGAGTAAGCTAACGCCCACATCACGAGCCGTCATAACTGACTGCCTAACAGCCCCAGAGTCACCTGAAACCACTAAAATAGCCTCGTTTGAGAAGCTTGTGCCTTTGGCTGGTGAGCTATAAGCAACAGTATTTACATTGGCAGCTTTAAGCGCTGCATCAGCCATTAGTACCCCAATAGAAGCAGGAGCCCCAACAATCACACCACATGCTCGACCTAATGGTGCGCCAAATGCTTTTTCTAATGCATGGCTTGCCCGGGCGCTATACTGAAGTTCGATATGGCCTGCGTCATTGGCATAAACATCCCCAAAGGTTCGCTCTAACTGGCTTAATGCCACTTCAACGGCACGCTTGACATCAGAAACATCAGAGCCACCAAAGATAATCAAAGAGCCATGGCCTGCCCCACCTTTGGTATCACGCGCTAGTTCAATTTTTACGACTTCAGTATTCGTAGCTTTAACAGCTTCATCAGCAGCTAAAATATGAGGCCCTGCACCAGTACGAGCACCTAAAATACCAATAGAACGGTATTTCTTTTCAAGATCCATAACTTCAAGCAGCTGACTATCTACGTTGGCAATAACCAATCCAATAGTGTCGCCAATAGCAGTACCAACAAATTCAGTCATTGAATTTGTCTTTGCTTGCTTAACTGGCATCACATTTTCAGCAGGAACTGATGGCGTATAATTGGTTGCAGGATGAGTCGATAATTCTTCTTTATCACCGACTTTGTCCAACACATCTGAAATGATCTGTTCGACTGTAGTGATTGTAGTCATTGTTAAATTCCTTCAGGAAGAGCGGCAGGAAGTACGGCTTCTACATCAGTATGTGGACGAGGAATCACATGAGTAGCAATAACTTCACCAACATTACTAGCAGCACAAGCACCTGCATCTGTTGCGGCTTTAACGGCGCCAACATCTCCGCGAACGACAACAGTAATTAACCCTGAACCTATTTTTTCGTAACCAACCAACTGAACATTTGCTGATTTAACCATGGTATCAGCCGCTTCAATTGCAGCAGTCAAACCACGAGTTTCTACCATTCCTAAAGCTTCTTGTTGCATTGCAGTCACCTCTGTATTGATTGAAACAATTAGCAGTATAATTAACTGATAAACTTTCAATGTTGATTAATTCATCGAACAAAATTAAGTTAAATTTCTTTTTTTTTACGACTTATGCTTCTTGAACACTATGAGGTTAACAATAAAAAAAATAACTATGTTGCGCTCTATGGATTATTTTCCAGCAAGATAGTCTCATAAATAAGCAAGAATTTTGTATTTATAATGGTTAGTAACTTAAGGGTAAAGCACACTGATGAAAGAATTTTGCTTAAGTCGCTAAAGATAAACATTGAAATATGTGGTTGACATCAAATTAATGTCGCTCTGTATAAAACAATAACGGCAAAACTACGCAGCGTGTATTTAATGTGGTACTAAAAAATGTGGTACCTGTCAAACTCTGTTAAGCTGAAATTTATTAAAATTACTATTTAATATGTAATGGAAAATGAAGAAGAGGTTATCTTTATGATTTCAAATACGATGATAAACGAAATAGCCTATGACTTCTCAATGGCAACCGGATTAGCCGTTCTCGTCGTAGACCTTGAGGGAAATGAAATATCACCAAGATTTAACTTTACAACACTTTGTGAAAAAATCAGAACTCATAACTCACTTTTTGAAGTTTGTAAGCGCTGTGATCGTGTAGGTGGATTAACTAGTCTTCAAGAGCAAAAAACGATGTTTTATCAGTGTCATATTGGCCTAATAGACTTTTCTATTCCATTAACAATCAAAGGTAATCTAATTGGTTTTATCCAG
Source organism: Photobacterium sp. DNB22_13_2 (assembly GCF_052873915.1). Lineage (NCBI taxonomy): Bacteria > Pseudomonadati > Pseudomonadota > Gammaproteobacteria > Vibrionales > Vibrionaceae > Photobacterium > Photobacterium sp. DNB22_13_2. Next base: position 112,373 of record NZ_JBNNXU010000008.1, on the reverse strand, counting down.
TGTGGACAAGCAAAGGTTACTGATAAACATCAAATTCCAGTCATTACTCATCATAAACATAACTGGCAAAAGAATAATGAGCTTTTAAGTCTCTATGAGGACATACCCGAAGTAAAATTGCGCAAGGTTGTATCATCATCTGCCATTTTAACGAAAATAGTAGATAACTATCTATCTGAAAAACTTGTTTTAAGTCAATTCTCCGATGGTGACCATACCAAACATAACTTTGAGCAAAACAACACGCTCACAAAGTATAAGGTAGAAAAGGCACTTGATTTCATCAACAAAAACATTGCATCAGAATTAACACTTGAAAATGTAGCTTTTCATATTGACTTAAGTCCTTTTTATTTCAGTCGAATATTTAAAAAACATACAACAATGGGGTTTAACCACTACATTAACCAGCAAAGAGTTAATGATGCAAAACTGATGCTTACCAACAAAGACATGTCAGTCTCTAACATTGCCAAATCTGTAGGATACAACAATACCAGTTATTTTATAAAACAATTTAAAAAACAATGTAACATGACACCACTAGAATTTAGAAATAACACTCCTGTTTTATAAACATAAAAAGCCACTACCCTATTCAGATAATGGCTTATATTTTAAAGTATCAATTTTTTATAAAGATTCTAGATTGTTTTTTAACTTATAGAGGCCTTCTACAAAGTAGTAATCCCCATAAATTAAAGAGCAATTAATCCCCAAGCCTTGTGGGCAATTGAATGTCCCGCCTACTAAAATACCTTGCTGGCTATCATCTTTAAATGTTCCATAGTTTTTATATAAACTATATAAAATGTTATTAGCTACCAGCAAGTAAAACTCTTTTTTCTGTTTATCTTCCACTAAATCAGATAGCAACAATAATCCACTTGCAGCGCATGCCCCTGCAGACGTATCTCTTGGAGTCTCCGCATTCATAGGAGCCCTAAAGTCCCAGTAAGGAACAAAGTCATCTGCAAGACTATTGATGAAAAAGTCAGCGGCTTTAATTGCTGTCTCTAGATACCTTGCTTCTTTGGTATATTGATAACTTAGTGCAAATCCATGAATCGCCCAAGATGCCCCTCTGCTCCAGGCAGAATCTTCACTATGGCCTTGACCACCATGGTATTTTTTAACGTTACCAAGTAAATAATCAAACTCTACCATATGCCTAACCGAGCCATCATCACGGATAAACTCCTTTAGCACCGTATCAGCATGAGCCATTGCGATCATTTTAAATCTTGGAGCATCTAATTGCTCCGCTGCCCAATATAAAATTGGCAAGTTCATCATGCTATCAATAATACTCAACCCCCTAGGGTCAGCAGAATTAACATCATTCTTATTCCAAGCAGTTAGAAATCTACCATTTATGTTAAACCGACTCGCAAGATGGCTCGCTGCTCTTAATGCTCTTGTTCTAGACTCCTCATTACCTAAAAGCTCGTAATGTTTCATTGATGTCAATTGCCACATAAAACCCACATCATGGTGAATATTTACATACTCATTCAATGGCCCATCCATGATAATTTCACGATGAATTGCTATATCTTTAAATGGCTGATAATTCTGCTTTTCATATAGCAACCATAGTAAGCCAGGCCAAAAACCAACAACCCAAGCCCAAGGTTGATGTGTGTCGCTATAAATTCCACCAGAAGTCATTGATGGGAAATCAACAGTCATTTCTTGACTAGTTTTTCTTACTTTATCGAATGTATCTTTCCAGGCTTTTTCAACCCAAGTAATATCCGTTTTCACGTTTTTTCCTTTCTATCAGAAGTAAATTATTGAGTTAATCCAGATAAAACCGCACCTAACCCAGCAACGATGCACAAGAGTAAAGAGGCATTACGAACTGCTTTATGTGATATATAATCATTAACAGAAACTGCAAGCTTGTGCCCAGCATAACTAGCTGGAATCAAAGGCAATGCCAAAAACAAATGATGCATGCTCATATACCCAATAGGTATTTGTATTAATAGAGATAAGATGCAATTCATCAAAAAGAAGGCTGCTAAGTTGGCTCTAATCAAATGAAGTTTTTGATGTTGAAGCAATAAAGCCATTGGCGGACCACCGATCCCAGAACTCGTACCTAGAAACCCTGATAAGAACCCTGCGGCAGTAAGCCGATTTGGCGTGACTTCAATTTTTATAGGTAATAAGCTTGCCCCTACCGCAACCAATACAGTCGCGCCAAGAAATAGTGATAGTTGTTCAACATCAACCAAGTAGAGAAGCCCTGCACCACAAATGCTCCCAGGAAGAAGGCCAAAAACACTTTTCCTCAACCCAAGCCAATTAACATGAAGTCGATATTTATACATATTCACCAATGCCAAGAATAACCCTACAACAACAATAGGGCCTGGAACATAATCAGGTGAAACATGAAGTAATAATGGTGAAGCTACAACAGCCATACCAAAGCCAGTTGTAGTCTGAACAAAAGCCCCGATAAATATCAATAACATAGAAAGCAATATACTTAATTCCATCGGAAATCTCATTAAACTCTGGCTTAAAGATACTATTGTAATACAAAAAACAGCAAGTCAAATTATCTAGAATACCATTTCAATCAGGCATGATCACTTGATGGCATATAACATTATTGCATCTTGAACGGTGCTGTTAAGCTTTCACCTGAAATTTGTTTCAAATTAGCTGCCACCTTGTTATGTCATATAATATGCAATACCTATTATTTTTACTGCTAATAGCATATCTAACAACACCCTACGTGTCCTTGTATATAGAAAAACTGATTTTAATCCACCCTTTTAATTATTAATAAAAATAATTAGCTTCCTATAAAAACTCAAGATGATAATACTTATTTATAATTATAAAAAACTATACCATTGTGCAAACATTGCCATACATTAAGGCAAAAAGCATTATTTACAGCTACCACAATCAACAATAAAATCAATTGTTGAAATTATAAATAAACAATATTTATTTGGAATATATGATAAATAAAATAATGAAAAAAAGTTGTATTAAAACGTTGATTAGTTCAATGTTACTTTTACCTCTCGGCGCAGCAAATGCTTCTATATCTTTAGAAAGTGAAATTGAAATCACAAATGGTGCCCTGCATTTCGATGGAAAGAAAGTAGCCCGCTTTGCTGAAGATAATAACACTGAAACATACGATTATTTCTTTGGTCCTCATATCTCGGCACATGGTGACAGTATAAAGAAATACAAAGACTACATATTCCTCACTTGGTACAAAGGCGGCAAACAAAATCGTGAGGTTATGCTTTCTCGTTACAATACAAAAACTGGCGCAATAAAAACCATTGAGTTTCCACATCGCCACACCGGTTTCCTGGGTCAAAGACATATAGGTGAATCACATAACTACATTTCCGTCGCGATCAGCCCTATCGATGGCACGATTCATATGCTCTATGATATGCACGCCTATGGAGCTGACCGTCCTGCTGATGGGAGCTTTAGCAATGACTATTTCCGTTACTCATACACAGTGCCTGGTGCTGCAGATGTATCAGATGATGAGTTCACGTTAGATAAGTTTATTAAAGATACCTCACCTGTAAGTGAAGGTCCTGACGATTATAAGCACCTCAGCTTGACTGGTGAAATCGATTACGACAACTACTCTGGATTAACATACCCAACATTCTTTACTAATACTGACGGTACCTTGTTGGTATACATGAGAAAAGGCGGAAATAATAACGGGGGCTACGTTTTCGCTCACTATAATGCCGATGAAAGTAAGTGGACGGAATGGAACCAATTCAATGTACTTGACGCAAAGTCACACGGCAATGACTACAATTGGGGTCTTTACGGCAGCATGAAATATGTCAACGATAAGCTGAGAGTTGGCTTCCAGCAACGTGCTAAACGTGATGACAAGTACCAGTACCAAAACGGTGTTTATTATGCCTATTCTGACCATCCAAGTGGAGAAGGTAATTGGAAAAACCACAAAGGGGAAAGCATGTCATTTCCTCTAATCAATACTGATGAAATTAAGGTATTTGAGCCAGGTGACTATATCTCTCACACCGAACAAGATTCAGTTCATATCGTCCAGAACTTCGACTGGACTGTAACAGAAAAAGGTGACATTCATATCATTAGCCGCGTCAAGTCTAGAGACAACAAACGCCCAGATTTTGAGATGGTTCACCTTCATTCGTACAAACCCGCAGGTGCAGATGATTTTATCATCACTGATGACTTTGCTGGTGCAACCAACATTCATACCGCTGGGGATGATATTTATATCATTGGCTTAAATAACCAAGGTAGACCTTACGTTGAAAAGGCGAAAGGCGGTACAAATGACTTCGAAAGAGTTTATGAGGCTGACTCGGGCAAGCAGTTTAGTCACGGTAAAGTTCACATTAAAAATGGTAAGTTGTATTACTACTTAATGGAGCGTTCTGAAGGCACGTCTCGCCCACTTTACCTACAAGTAATTGATCTAGATATCTAATATCACCTTTCAAAGCCAGTCGGACGTTACAATCTGACTGGCTTTTTAATGATTCTTTACATCGAATCTTTTCGAATATTACGACATGTATTGCCCGCCATTGATGTGAAGTATCTGCCCTGTCACATAACCTGACATAATATGTGAAGCGAGGTAACCAAACGTTGGCGCCATTTCTTCTGCGGTACCCAATCGTCCCATCGGTATACCTTTGCTCATTCGTGCTTTGTCAGCATCATCTTTATCGGCATGAAAAGCGGTATCTACAGTCCCAGGGGCAATAATGTTGAACCGGATCTTATCTTTCGCATAGTTTTTTGCCCATTAACGATTAACTGTATGCAACCAAGCTTTCGACGCGGCATATAGCGAGGCGCCAGGACCACCACCAGAATATGCAGCAATAGAACCAACACTGATCACTGATGCAGACCAATCATGTTGAGATGCCGATTCCTTGAGATATGGCAGGCATAGACGAACCATATCCAAAGCCGAGCGCATATTCAGGTATGCAACATCATCAAAAAATTCAGCATCAATGTCTTCAAGTTGCTTTCTGTCAACTAAGCCACCAACATTATTAACAAGTACATCTATGCCACCGTATTCGCTCACAAACTGATTCACAAAGTCTTGGCATTCTGACACATTTGCAAAATCGACTTTGTAAAATTGAGCACGCCCACCAAGAGATTCAATCTCCTTAATGGTCTTCTCAATGTTCTCGTGATGACGATAAGAAGTTAGCGTGACAACAGCGCCACTCAAAGCCAAAAATTTCGCCGCAGCAAGGCCAATTCCACTCGTTGAGCCCGTAATTATGATGCGCATATCTTTTAAATCACTAAACACTTTTCTAATCCTTATACATAAAAAAACACCATGTCATAAAATGAAATGGTGTTTTGATTTATATTATTGAAAATGTTCTTTCTTTATCATGAGAAGGATACAACATCTATCTCACTACCATATAACGAGATTCCATCAGAAGCCGGATTACCCCAAAGACTTTTTGTATAAAGCCAGTACATCGTCAGCCGTCATTTCCACTGGATTGCCACCAGCGCACGGATCGGCGAGTGCACTCGCCACCCATGCTTTAACATCCTGCTCGATTACACCTAACTGAGTAAAACCTTTAGGAATGCCGACTTTTTCACTAAGTTCACGGATAGCTTTTATTGCTTCAATGCTGGCTTGCTCCTGTGATAAGCCCTCGGTTTTACACCCAAGAGCGGAGGCCAACTTAGCGAACTTTTCTACTCGATGGGGACGATTAAACTCACATACAATAGGAAGCAAGATTGCGTTACAAACACCATGGGGTAAGTTTTTGTGAGCACCTGCCGGGTGAGCCATAGCATGTACCATACCTAGCCCTGCGCTATTAAAAGCCATACCGGCTAAAAATTGGCCTAGAGCCATCATTTCACGTGCTTCTAAATTTGTGCCATCTTCAACAGCATGCGGCAAATATTTACTGATAACACGCACAGATTCCAGGGCAGAATGATCTGTTAGCGTATGCGCCCCTACAGAGACATATGCCTCAATAGCATGCGTTAATGCGTCCATCCCAGTTGCTGCAGTCACTTCTGCAGGCAGCCCCAGCATAATGGCTGGATCATTGACTGAAATATCTGGAATAATATTACTGTCAATAATTACGCACTTCACTTTTGTATCTTCATCGGTAATCACAGCATTGCTGGTCACCTCAGCTGCAGTACCTGCAGTCGTATTGATCGCATAAAGTGGCACCCCTACATTTTTTACGTTACCAGCCCCTGTATACATCGTAATAGGCTGTGGGTTTGCAGTTAGGATCTTTACTGCCTTGGCCGTATCAATTGCACTACCGCCACCAAAACCAATGATGTAGTCAGCACCAGACGCCTTAAATGCCTCGAAAGCTTGGTCCACAACTGTAACAGTCGGGTTGGGAACGGTATCTGTGAAACAACTAAACATTAAATGATTCTGCTCAAGCTCTTGAATTAATGGCTCTAAAAGGCCAAGTTGCTCTAGAGCTTGATCCGCAATAATAAATCCGTGACCAGTGCTCTTATTGGCCAACATCGAGACAAGCTCTTTGATTGCGTTTTCTCCAGAAATATTAATTTTTGGCAATGCTAAAGTAAAAGCCATGTCATTTTCCTTAGATAAATCGATTATAAAAAATATAAATTTTTAAAACGTTGAATCGCAAAAAAGCAGTATGGTGTAACATGCGATGTTAAACTTTTGGACGGTCAGTTATAGCCTTACCCTAAATACAATTCAGGTTAATTTTCAGAATGAAATGTAAGACAAAAGGCTTACAGATATCACCAGCATAGTTGCAAGATAAACATGATTTTCAGACATATGTTTCATTAAGTTAGCAGCAACTGGCACACCAACAAACGAACCAACAAAGAACAAAATTGCAGTATGGATATCAGATTGACCACCACTCGCGTAGCCAATCGCTGCAATTGATGATAAGAACAATGCTAGAACAACAGATGAACCAATCGCTTTTTTGATATCAACCTGAAGAACACTATTCAATACTGGGAGTAACAATACGCCGCCACCAACTCCTGTTGATCCCAATACCGAACCACAAAACATTCCAGACATAATGACCTTCTTGGTATTTGCTTTTGGTTCAGAAAGTTGCTCCCCCCCAGCTTTGTTACTCTTGTACTTAGAAAATACCGATATCAAAGAGCCAACCATAACAATGGTCACCAACCATGCTATTGTGGTTTGTGTGACGTCTGAATAGAAAGGATGGGCATTAAAGTAAATAACAACTTGAGTAACTATTAATGTTACAGGGACAGCACCAACGAACAACAAAAAAATCTTTCTCCAAGAAACATTTTTTGCCTTGATGTGAAGAAATGAAGCATTTACTTTCACCATAGCAGAAATCAAACTAGCAGTACCCACTGCAAGTACTGGTGACATTCCACAAAACAGTTGCAACATAGGGATCAAAAGAACGCCACCACCAACACCAGTTAGCCCTAGGCATAAGCCAAAAACACTTCCAAGCATCAATTTTAATAGTACGCCATCTGATGTCCACACACTTATTAGTAGCTCAAAAACACTCATATCCATACCGCCCCACCATTCTTTAAAACATTATTTCAATATTTATAATTTACCGTACTAAATGACGTTTAATTTATGGCTTTGATCATATTTTTCATTAAATATTTGCAGTAAAATAAATTTAACAAGATGAAGGGAAGACAATTATAGTGAAACCCATTTTTAAATACTCAATACGTAACAAAACTAGCTCGTTGACCGTCAGCAAGAGAGAGGCTGTTTACATCAGCAACACTGTATCCTCGGGCTTCTATTACGTTGAAGAAGGCTTTATTGGCTTATATCAAGTTGCCGACACAGGAAAAGAATCTCTGCTACGACTCTATGGTCCCGGCTCTTTCTTCGGTTATCGTTCCCTATTTACTGAACAACGTTACCCAGCCACCTCGCGGGCTATGGAAACTAGCAAACTTAGAAAGATTGACGTAAAAGACTTTGTGTCATTACAGAAATTGTCTCCTGAATTAGCAAAGGATTTAGCCATTGAGGTTTGCCAAGAGTTAGGTGACGCTGAAAGACGTCTCGTTCAATTCAGTGCCTTTAACGCTAAGCATAGAATCATCGATACCATCCACCACTTCTTTACCTACTACCCTCAGTATCCTTGGACATATCGCGAAATAAGCGAGTACAGTGCTACTGACGTGACAACGGTTATTCGATTTTGTAAATCACTAAAAGAATCTGGTGTATTGTGCCCACATCATCGCAAGCCCCACCCTCTTGATTTAAATAAACTTGACCGATATCGACATAACTCAAAGGAAAGCGCCAAGTGAGAAAACTCTACTCGAGAAATAACAGAAAATGGAGAGAAGAAGGCACTGCACCCGACTACCGTTTCTCACTAGCCAATGAAAGAACTTACTTAGCCTGGATTCGAACCTCGCTTGCTTTACTTGCTGGTGCAATTGCTCTTGACCAACTGACACCAGACTTAGCAAACCCAACTATCAGATTAATCATCTCTTGTTTTTTATGTGTTTGTTCTGGCTTAGTTGCCATATATGCATATCGACGTTGGTCACTCAATGAACAAGCTATGAGGCATAACAAAGAGCTCCGCTATCCATCTTATATCAAGTTAATTAGTGCAATTCTGTTGACACTTACGATCACGATCACATTAGCTATCACAATATGAACAAGGATAACGGACTTCAAAGAGAACGGACGGCACTTTCCTGGCTAAGAACGCAACTTGTACTGTTTGGAATTGGTATCGTTTTATTTCGACACGCCCTTTTTCATGAACAACCAGCTATCTACATAACGAGTGTGATCGCAATATTGATTGCATTTAGTTGCTCTATATTTAGCTCACATAGAATTAAACTTATCGTTTCAACAATCATATTTCTATTAGCATGTACTTACCTAGGTACGATGCTAGATAAATTCATCTCATAGGATAATAAATGAACCAAATAACCAACTGCCATGTTATGGCGAAACCGTCCGGCTCAGTATGTAATATTGACTGTGAATACTGTTTCTACTTAGAGAAGGAGAAACTTTACCCTGAGAGACAAAAAAACTGGCGCATGAATGACGAAACTTTAGAGGCGTTCATTCGACAATATATTGATGCTCAAAGTGGTGATACGGTTCAGTTCGCTTGGCAAGGGGGTGAACCCACTTTGCTAGGTATAGATTTTTATAAAAAAGTTATCCAGCTATGCCAGCAGTATGGCGGTACTAAAACGATATCGCATGCTTTTCAAACAAACGGAATAGTCATCAACGATGAGTGGTGTAAGCTATTTAAAGAGAACAACTTCCTTATTGGTGTCTCTATTGATGGCCCTGAAGATCTACACGATGCTTATCGGACAAACACTAGCGGTCGCGGTACACACGATAAAGTACTCAATGCTATTGAGTTACTGAAACAACATAAAGTCGAGTTCAATACACTCACTGTCGTCAATGATAAAAATGTTAAGCAACCACTGAGAACCTATCAGTACCTCAAAAGTATTGGTTCAAATTTCATCCAGTTCATACCATTAGTTGAAAGAGAAGCCTCAGATTCAACTAGCAGCGATACATGGTTGGTTAACCCCGATGAAAAACATGGGAAAGTAACTCGCTGGTCGGTAAAGCCAAAAGAATATGGTAACTTTATAAATAAAATATTCGACCATTGGGTTACAAATGATGTTGGCAGAATCTTTGTGCAGCAATTTGATGCCACCTTAACCACATGGATTGGTCAGCCTAGCCCAATCTGCGTATTCGCCCCAAGATGTGGTCATGCATTCGCTATCGAGGCCAACGGTGATCTCTTTCAATGTGATCACTATGTCTATCCTGAATATAAACTTGGCAACATCCACGCAAGTTCTATCAAAACAATGAATAATAGCAACGAAGCGATAGAGTTTGGTTTAAATAAATCGCAACTACTCAATAGTCAGTGTCAGTCTTGCCGTTACCAATTCGCTTGTCATGGTGGGTGTCCCAAACACCGATTCTTACCAGGCCCCAACGGCAACCTTGATCATAATTATTTATGTGAAGGCTACTATAGCTTTTTCGACCACAGCCAGCATGCTATGGCTTTCATGGCTAAACTTATCAAAAATGGTAAGTCACCTGCTCTTATCATGGACTACTATGCCGAACAGCAAAAAAATGCCAAGGTAAGCCGCAATGCGTTGTGCCCATGCGGAAGTGGAAATAAATATAAACGCTGTTGTGCATAATGAATAAAAAGGCCCAAATACATTATTGAATTTGGGCCTTTTTCAGAATTGCAGTAGTTATTGGTTAACCGAAGCGTATTTTATTTGTCTTGCTATATTAATCTGATGAGCCGCTTGTTTACGAAAATCTGTCTTTCGTTTCTTTTTAGTTAACTCAGACAAGCAGCTGATCTTTTCAATACGCTTTCTATTTTTTTTATCGCCTTGCACGCTCATAAAAACTCCTTAACATTAACCATAGCTTAAGCCCAATATTGTTTTCAAGACTTAAACTACGGCAAATACTAATAATGGTTTAGATTGGTTGACAATTAAGCGTCTAGAATTTCAGGTTTCTTACCTTCAATTTTATATATCTCATCCAGCAGTTTTTGCTTAAGTGTTGCTTTAACATCATTAAAATCTGAATTCACAATCAGGTTTTCAAGTTGGTTTGGATCTTCAACAAGATTGTATAAAAACTCTTCTTGATAGACGTCACTATCTTTTGTTAGCAAACCACTTTGATCTGGTGCTGATACTGAGTAAGTCCATTCATCGGTGCGAATTGCACGACCAACTTGAGATTCACTAATTTGGATAAAGCTCACATTATCTTTGGAAGTATTATCAATATAGAGATCTTGAAGTGGTTGACCATGCATATAACTTGGCACTTTAATTCCAGCAGCTTTGAGCAATGTTGGAACTACATCAATAATACTTGCATGGTCATCAATAACCTGGCCTGCTTCTGCACGCGGATCGTAGATAACAAACGGAATACGGATTGAAGAATCATGGCACGAGCGTTTGTACTCACCATTTCTCGTCTTAAAGTGCGAACCATGGTCACTCAAGTAAACGATGACTGTATTGTCATCAAGGCCTTTATCTTTAACCGATTGACGGATTTTACCAACGTTCACATCTAGGTTATGGCAACAACCTAAGTAATCTGGATATTCTTCAGCCCAGTCACCGTTTACAAACGGAGCTAAATCACCAGGAACTTGGAAGTCACTCCACTGTTCTTTCGAACCGTGAGGGCCTTCATAGGTTTTTCTGTCATTTTGATGATGAGGCTCAAGATAAGATAAAAACAAGAAGAACGGTTTATCTTCTTCATAATTATCAATGTAATCTGTCGTCAAGTCGGTCAAGAAGTCTGCACGATACACATCTTCATCCCAACTGACTTTATTGCCATCAATATCAAACATATGACCGCCATAACCATGTGACGTGCCTTCTAAAATATCTGAAGCAATCCAGAAGTCTTTATAGCCACCACGGTATTGTTTTGGAATAGCAGTAAAACAATTATCAATAGTTTCACCTGAACTTTCAGTAGGTGCAGCTACTACAAAACCCTCGTGCGCAGTGTTGTTTGAAGCTAGATGCCATTTACCAACATATCCAACACTATAGCCTTCATCAGATAAGAAATGAGCCACAGTTTTTTTATCTTCTGGCAAGATGATGTCATTTCTAAAGCAACCAGTCTCTGTAGGATAAAGGCCTGTTTGCATTGTCGAACGTGTTGGCCCACATACAGGGTTCACGGTAAAGGCATTTTCAAACATCACACCATCACGTGCGAGTTCATCAAGGTTAGGAGTTACAGGTAACTCTTGACCATAACAACCTAAAGTATCCCACCGCTGTTGGTCACTAAAGATAACAATAATGTTAGGCTTTTTCATATTTCCCTCTTAATACATCCAACGTTTCTTTTTGCTGAGTCATATCAACTACGCAAGATAAAACATCTCTTGTAGTTCAGTAGATTTAGGGCTCATATCTGGATTGGTATCCATAATATCGTCCATATATTTCCACCACTTTTGACACGCCTTGGTTTTTGAAACGCCGTTCCATTTTTCCAGAGATTCTAGCTCAACATACCCAAATAGACAACCAGTTTCATTATCAAGAAAAATGGAGTAATTCTTTGCCCCTGCAGACTTAAGCTCTCGCACTAGCTCAGGAAAAACATTATCATGGCGCTGTTTGTACTCTTCAAACTGACCTTGATTAACTTTTAGTTTAAATGCTTTTCTAATCATTTAACGCCCCCTTAAGCCAGTACTTTTTCATTCAATTTGACATTGAAAGCTGATTCCAACTCTTTAAACTCTTGAGGTTGAATTGTTTGACGTTTCCCCCCCATCGCAAGCACCTTAACCAAGATCTCTGCAGCCTTTTCAACCGTATCCATAAGGCCAAACGCTAAGCTCAAATCTTCGGCAGAGCAGAAAGTGCCGTGATGAGCCCAAATCGCGACGTCATACTTTTTCATCAGCTCGCTAGTATGCTCAGCAATCGCTTTGCCGCCAGGAACCATCCAAGGAACAATGCCTACCCCATCAGGGAAAACCACAGGACATTCGGTTGCCATCTCCCACAACTCACGGGTAAATGTCTCTGCCTCGAGTGGTAAAACAAATGTGAGAGCAATCAGGTTAGTTGTGTGCGAATGCATCACAACACGATGCTTACCGCCTGTTACATCAAACTTAACTGAATGGTTCATTAGGTGAGCTGGTAACTCACTCGTAGGTTTTGCATTATTTTCAAGACCCCACAATACCTTGTATTGAGATCCATCTTGAGAAACCTGAATAACACCAGCGTTTTCTTCAATGCAAACTTCAACATTTCGAAAGTACTTGCCACTACCTGTTACGATAAAATACTGATTCGCTAGGTTTGGTACTGCAACACCAATATCGATCCAAGTGTCAGACTCAGAGAAAAATGCGCTTGCTTCTTTCACTTCAGCTTCAGTGAGTCGGTAAGACAAGTTACCGCCATTACGCTCATGCCAACCTTTTAGCCACGCATCTTGAGCTGTTTTCTTGAATTCTTTTACAAATGCTAACTGTTCCATTACTGACCTCGCTTAAGCAGAACTTCTTCTTCGTAAATTTCGATTGCTCTGAACCAGTCTTCATTTGCTGGTACATCATTCATTTCACAGAAGTAGTTCCAAATGTCACCAAGTGGATATGTTTTTAACTCTTCCATGAGAACCAAACGTTGAGTAAAGTCACCTTCATTTTGCAACTGGGTGAGTTTTTCATTTGGCATCAACATCGCTTCAAGCAACGCTTTTTGCATGTTGCGTGTGCCTAATACCCAAGCAGCGACACGGTTAATACTGGCATCGAAGAAGTCCAAGCCCAAATAAACCTTATCTAAGCTATCTGTACGGACAAGCTCTTTAGCAATTTCTTTTACTTCATCATTAAATGTCACCACATGATCACTATCCCAACGCACTGGTCGAGTAACATGCAAAGCTAATTCATCTTGATAAAGCAGCATTGATGAAATCTTGTCAGCGACAGATTCCGTTGGATGGTAGTGACCATTATCTAATAGGCAAAGTTTGTTATTTGCAATCGCGTAGCCCATGTAAAACTCGTGAGAGCCAACTGTGTATGACTCTACACCGATACCAAAGACTTTAGACTCAACTGAGTCTTTGTTGTATTTCTCATCGACTTCTACAGCGAAAATTTCATCTAAAGATTCCTTAAGTCGTTGACGGGGTTCAAAACGATTACTTGGAGTATCTTTGTAACCATCTGGAATCCAGATATTAGTTAGACATGTTTGATCTAACTCTTTACCAAGATATTCACCAATTTTTCGCGAAGCAATACAGTGTTTAACCCAAAAATCACGCACTTCTTTGTTTGGGTGAGAAAGAGTCAAACCATCACTTGCTTTAGGGTGAGAGAACAGGCTCGGGTTAAAGTCTAGCCCTAATCCACGCTCTTTAGCCCACTCAACCCAACCAGCGAAATGCTCTGGCTTTAGCTCGTCACGTTCTACAACTTCACCGTGTGTTTCTGCGTACAGAGCATGAAGGTTAATTTTGTGTGTGCCAGGAATTAGGCTCAAGGCTTTGTCTAAATCAGCTCGTAACTCTTGAGCATTGGTTGCCTTGCCAGGGTAGCTACCTGTAGCGGAAATACCACCAGAAAGCTCATGACGGGCTTCTTCAAAACCGGTGACGTCATCACCCTGCCAACAGTGAATAGATACCTTAACACTCTTTAGTTTTTCTAAAACAGCATCAACATCAATACCCCATTTTGCATAAAGGGACTTGCTTAACTCATATCTATCTTTCAAAGTATTTTCCATGATAATTCCTACTTAAATACTATTTTTTATGTAGCTTTTCGCTGTTTCTAAACTATTAATTTCACTCATCGATAACATCTGAACCATGATATTACCCATGCCTGTAGCCTCTACTGGACCAACAACAATTTCTTTCCCTGTTTCTTCTGCAATCAGTTCATTGAGAAGTTCATTCTTGCTTCCACCACCAATGATATTAATCTTGCTGATTTCCTTTCCTGTAATATCAACCATCTCATTAATAAATTCTGAGTAACACTTAGCAAGGCTGCGGTAAACACAAATACAAATCTCGCCGATTTCTGTTGGATATGGTTGACCTGTCTCTTTACAATAATCAACAATTTCTTCAATCATATTTTCACTAACAAAAAAGCGTTCATCATTTACATCAATTATTGAAGTAAACTCCCTTGATTCTCTCGCCAATTTAGCTAGTTCTGCATATGAGTATCTGTAGTCAAGCGTTCTAGAAACCTCTTGAATAATCCACAGTCCCATTATATTTTTCAGGAAACGAAATCGTTTGTTGTACCCGCCTTCATTAGTAAAGTTGTTTTTTCTAGATATATCTGAAACGATAGGCTTTTCAATTTCCTTACCTAATAGCGACCAAGTACCAGAACTTAAAATTACGCCCTCTTCTTCTATATCAAAAACGCTAGCAATAAACGCTGAACCGGTATCATGAGTAGCTGGCAATACGACCTCACAGTCAAAACCAACTTTGTCTCGTATGCTATCTTTGAAGCGACCTATGCAATGCCCTGGAAGTTGGGCTTGACCGAAGATATCTGGTTTAACACCCGCAACTTCTAATAGGTCTTTGTCCCATTGATCATTGTTCAAATTAAACATCTGGGTTGTCGTTGCATTGGTATATTCATTAACCTTCTTACCAGTGAGTAGAAAGTTAAGGTACTCAGGAATCATAAGAAACGAACAAGCACGATTTTTCTCTTCAGGAACCATTGAACTTAGTTGATATAACGTATTAAAGCTCATAAACTGAATACCGGTTTTATTGTAAATCTCTTTACAACCAACTTGATTACATACAGTATCCATTACTCCTTTAGTGCGTTCATCACGATAAGACACGGTATTTCCGATTATATTATCTTTATTATCAAGTAAAACATAATCGACACCCCATGTATCAATGCCAATGCTTTTAGGTATTTTATTTAGCTTTACGCACTCTTCAAGGCCGGACAAAACATGTGAAAAAAGTGACTCTAAATCCCAACAAAGTTGACCATCTTTATCTGATAACTTATTAGTGAATCTGTAAATTTCTTCGAGAATGATTTTTTCATTCTGTAGGTAACCTAATAAGTGCCTGCCACTAGATGCACCTATATCTACGGCTAGAAAATAATTCATAACAACCTCCGACTTAATAATTTAATAATACCGGAATGCAAACTTTCCAAAATGCTCTAATCTGCCCTAAAGAGTGTCATTTTTTGCAATTGCGTACTTTTGTTAATAATTCGTATCCGACAGACGATCCCACGGGGCGAGTATTGATGCGTGAAGTTCCAAGGAAGTAAATAGTCGAGACTAGTTCCGGTTGGTCCGGTGTTTTTCAAGGTAGTTGTCGCCTAGTCATACTTAAGCAGCTTGGTCCAGCTGCTCGTTTATATCTGGTTTCTCTGGGTCAGCATAACTGGCCCAGCAGGTTCGCACTTCCTTATTTCGCCAGACCAACGCTCTGGATTTTTAGCCTTTGCTTGTTCGAATACTGTCTTTCTATTTGCCAGGATTTTAGCATCTTCATTACGATGACGTTGCCCTGGAGTCACAAAGCCTATTCGACTGTGACGGTGTTCTTCGTTCTACCACTCGACGAAGTTCTTAACCCAACTTCTGGCATCGTCCAAATTCTTGAAGCCGGATGAAGGCCACTGTGGCCTGTACTTTAATGTCCTGAACAATGATTCCGAGAACGGATTATCATTACTGGCGGCTTTGTAATGGGTAGTATGTTCAACCACTTCGGCATCGACAAGCCCACCTTGCTTATTATTACTGTGGCACTCCAGTAGGCGCCGTTATGCAAAGAATGTCGAGGTACTGATGCCATACTTGCGGCCCCCCCCTTTCAAAGAGGAAGCTATTCTAAAATTGTTAACCATTCTTGGTTGCTGTGTCGATGTTGAACTATGATATTGTCTCTTATAAGTGAAAACAAAATCATAAGTCTCTGGGGGAGCTTAATTAAATGTGGGGTTTATGAAGCGCTAAAGAAAACCCTTGCTACACCAATGTAGACAAGGGGTTTCTAATCATTTTTCTAAGTAATATAATTAGAGGTGTCTACTATATACGTTATTTATCAGGTTTTTTCGTGTAGCGATTCCTTAATTCAACCACTCAATCTGGTACTTCTGGACGGAGAACGAAGGAATTGTATTTGTAATTTGAATTATAGTACCTTGAGCACCATCATCAACACTGGAGGTCTCCCACTCACTCCACTTAAGTTCATTCACACCATCATATTTATCTTTGACACTATTGAAGAACTTGCGGCCTTCTTCATTAAGCGCGTCATTCACCGGGGCTAGAGGGTGCACATCGTCATTTCTCCACCCTCCTTCATTGGAAGATAGTTTAGATTTCGGAAACTCTGCAAAAAACATCTGCTCTCGGTTATTGGAGCGATCGAACTGGGCAACACGATATCGATAATTGGTATTTTTCGGTTGATCAACTTTTAATTCTACTTTAATGGTTTCATCATCGTGATAGTTAAAATCATCTTTGTTAAAGCTGAACATCAGAACATCAAAACCAGAATCATCTGCTTTGCGGGTAAAAATACCGTCAATCAGGTTACCAGCTGTCTTAGACTCACCCTCTACATTGCTCTGGTATAACTCGTTCCCAACCATATCAAAAAGAGCAGACTGAGTGAGAGCTTCTGAGTTATAGGTACCGTCTCGTTTTACATTACCCCATTGAAATAATCGACTGACATTCTTCTCTAACATCATTTTTGAGAACAAAGCAAAAAATGCCGAACCGTGTGAGGACTCAACACTTGAAAATCCAGCACGCTTCATTTTTACAATATATTTAAACTCATGAATTTCAAAACTCGCGTCTGAATTATAATCACCATGTTCTAAAATTGGTGCCATGTGGTTTTGATAGACGGAATCCATATCCATCTCTTCCGGGTGTGTGACCTGTGGATAGTAAGATATCGCTAAGAAATCATAAGGCACGCTATTTTCTTTGGCCCAACTGACAAAGTGAGTGGCGTACGCGTCTTCTTTTTCACCGGTATAATCTACATACTGACTAACAAAATCAGCTTCCCTAAAGTGAACACCAATCACAGCTTCAGGCAACACAGCATGTACTGCATCCACTGTATTTTCATAGTGTTCAAAGAACTCTTGACGAGTTGCAGACCAGTGCTGTGGTCGAGTATCAATCTCTGACCCGACTCTAAATCGCCATGATGCTACTGTCTCTTTGCCATATTTCTCTACAAGGTGGCCAATAAATGACTGAATGTACGTATTCCAAGCTTTAGGGTCTTGTGGCGGTAAGCCGTTACCATAAACTCCGACACGATCTTTTGCGAGGTAATGAACACCATCCGGCTCATCCACGAAGTTATAACCCTCTTGGAAAGCCCAAGGAGGATTATCTAAAACAATTTGGAATATATCCCAATCATTCTCAATCCAATGGTCGATACGACGAGTCGCAGCCTCAAAATTATAGGTAAACTTTTCACCATCCCATAAGTAGGTATCGCCAGAAAGGTCTTGGTTATACCACCCTCCTAGCATGCGCACCGTGTTTACTTTGGCATTACGACCAAACCTCGCTGGCTTCTCAACCGGATTGCCTCTTTCAGTTCGAACGCTCACATCAAAGAAATCATACACTTCACCAATTTGATTACTGGAATCAGTATAATCACTAGAAATAACCTTAATATTTTCCGCATAACTACCCGCGGACAAAGAAACAATCATAGCGGTTAAACATGATCTAAAAAAAAGACTACTTTTCACTTATCAAACTCCAGATGTGTGAATAGACTACCGCAATGAAGCTCATTAACAGGTTAATGCCAATAAATATTAGGCAGTCTATTAAAGATAAACAATTAAATAATTGCGGTTTAGAACTTCTAATTTAAACTCTCTTTTACTTCTTTTACGCGATTTTCAGTAAGTGGGTAAAAGTTAACCATAGCTGCTACTGTGATAAAAATAGTACCAGGAATGAGTGTATATAACGCATTAATCATTGTTAGAGCGCTACCAGACTGAACCTCTGCGCCTCCAACATATCCACCGAAGGCTAACAACCAACCCAACATGGCCCCACCTAGCGCGACTCCAAATTTAATTGAGAATAGATTTGTTGAGAAAACCACACCACCTAGAGAGCGTCCCGAAAGATGCTTTTCATAATCAACCACGTCAGACATCATACTCCATAGGAATGGACTTGCTGCCATTTTCAAAAAGTTAACAATAATCATCAGAGCAATGAGTAAATTAACTTGATTACTTGGTATGAAGAACATTAATACTGCAAACATACCCATTAGATAATTGATGATCTGATAT
Source organism: Photobacterium sp. DNB22_13_2 (assembly GCF_052873915.1). Classification (NCBI taxonomy): domain Bacteria; kingdom Pseudomonadati; phylum Pseudomonadota; class Gammaproteobacteria; order Vibrionales; family Vibrionaceae; genus Photobacterium; species Photobacterium sp. DNB22_13_2. Next base: position 93,315 of record NZ_JBNNXU010000008.1, on the reverse strand, counting down.
GATTTAACTTTATCAAGTTTTCCAAACAGAGGTATCGCACACATCGCGCCTAAAACACCTGCCAATTTGCCTAAGACCATAAATATTACCACTAAGTCAGGTCTTTCTAAAAAGCTCACCACATAATAAATAATGACGGCATCTTTAAGCACAAAGCCAACTAGCATGAAGATGTTCTGAATAAATAGCACTCGCCATGCGGGATTCTTAGACAAGTGTTTCAAGTCATCTTTTAAGTTGCCACTTTTAGTCTGTCTAACATCATGCTTCTCTTTGACATTGAAAAAGCAAAAAAGGAATAGAACAACAGAAAGGCTAGACATCACCGACATTGCACCGATATACCCCAGTCGTAAATCACCATCACCAATGTAGTCGACAAGCTTCATTGCAAGAACAACAATCACTAAGCCTGCAATTGAAGTCATTGTAAATCGATATGACTGCAAACTAGTTCTTTCATTTGAATCACTAGAAAGCGTATTTGCCATCGCACAATAAGGCACATTGATCATTGTGTACATTAAGGTAAGGAATATATATGAAGCATATGCGTATATTAGCTTGCCTATTTCTCCAAACTCTGGTGTATAGAAAACTAATATACAAGAAATCCCAAATGGCACAGCAACCCAAAGTAAGTATGGGCGATACCGGCCGAATTTTGAATTAGTTCGATCTGCCAGTGAACCAATCAGAGGGTCAGTTATTGCATCAAGAATTCTGACGATTAAGAACATGGTTCCCATATGTGCAGGAGACAATCCGAAGACGTCAGTGTAGAAAAATGCCAAGAAAAGCATCACTGTTTGCCATACAAAAGCGCAGCCTGCATCCCCTGCTCCGTAAGCAATTTTCTCTCTTACTTTCAAACCTATCATTACATCACCTTATTATTCCACAACCTACAGCTGTAGAATTCAGTTAAGAATAAATTATAAGTAACGTCAGTTTACCTACTATCAATAATTATATTCTTACCAAGCAAAACTTTTCGTGAGCAAAACCTCAACTTATTTCCACAAACCTAACAGGTTATCTATCCACTATACTTAAACAGTTATAAACCCACCTTAAACATCTGATGAAGCTCCCCACTCCCCATATAAATAAAAATTGTGATTTTTATAGGGACAAAAAAAAGACCTACATGAATAGGCCTTTTTAAACTTATATATTATTAATTAATAGCAAAATAGCTTATTATAACTACGCATTAGCTTCTTGTTCAGTAACGGTTGTTGTTTCTACCGAGCGCTTAGATTTAACCAGAATAAAACCAACAAGGGCTAGAATAGATGCGATGATAACAAATAGCATTCTACCCCACATAGGGTTTGGTACTAACGTCAGGCTTAAAATGAATAGTGACGCGATCAGAACCATTTTACCTAATACGCCATTCTGACGGTTATCCATTACAATACTTTCTGGTGTATCTTCCACAATCACTTCGGTATCAACGTTAGAGAAGAACTGATCCACTTCTTTTTGTCTCTGCTCAGAATGACCTTTGTAGAAATACTGAGATAGTAGAAAAAATGGTAATGTAATGCTCATATGACCAATCAAGCCCAAAGTCACTGATTTCATCTCTGTATACTCACGAGAAGTTAGCGGCTGTTCCAAATTCAGAATCGATTGTAGAACTTCAGGTGTCATCCCAAACGCAATTATGCCAGAGACCACCATACCGACTAGCACAGTCCCCCAGCCTGCCCAATCAGGTGTTTTTCTCACGAAGAAACACATAATAGAAGGGATCAAAATTGGAAATCCAATCAATGTACTAATAAGCATTGTCAAATCGAACAGACCGAACTCTTTTAACGATGTTAAGAATAAAGCTGCAATGATAATAACAATACCAAACATCGCAGTTAAAAGTTTACTGACAAAGATCAGGTGCTTTTCAGAGTGATTCTTACAGAAGTAAGGTTCGTATACACTTTTAAGGATGATCCCAGCGTTTCGGTTTAATGCTGAGTCCATCGAAGACATGGTGGCAGCAAACATTGCAGCTAGCATCAAACCGACCATACCTACTGGCATTTCGCGACTAACAAACATAAAGTAGGTTGCGTCTGCAACTTTGCTACCTAATCCAGCTAACCCCCAAGTACTTGTATCAGGATAATGTGCAGCAACATACCATGCAGGAACAAACCATAATACGGGGCCAATTAGCATTAATGTACCTGCAAGCATCGCTGCTTTTCTTGCATTCTTTGTATCTTTAGCTGAAATGTAACGATATGAGTCAACCATATTGTTGGTGCTAAAGAACTGCTTGATAAACATAAATATAAACCAACCAACAAACAAATACGTGTGGTTATACCCGTCACCAACAAACGGTTGCTCAGGCAATCCAGCCTCCATAAGTGGCATTAAACCACCTGACTTCCAGATTGCGACAGCACCAGTTACTAACGTCATCGTTGTCAGGATGATCATTTGCATGAAATCAGATGCAACAACAGCCCAGCTTCCGCCAACAAGGGACATAAATAAAACAACGCTACCAGCTACAATGATGGTTTGTTCAAGTGGAATGCCGATAACAGCACTTGTAAATACTGCCAGCGCGTTAACCCATATTGAAGCTTGTAGTACACTTAACGGGACATTAGCCCAAGTAAAGACTTGTTCATTCACTGGACCAAAACGCATACGTACACCTTCTAGCGGTGTAATAACACGCATTTGGCGTGCTTTGGCTGCAAAAAACAAGTAATTACACAAATAACCTAAAGCATTAGCATAAAATACTGTCGTTGCTACGGCAAAACCGCCTGTTAGCGCCTTCCCCATATGACCTGTAAAAGTCATTGCACTTACTGCAGTCATAAATGAGGTAGATCCCACCATCCACCACAGCATTTTACCGCCTCCACGAAAATAATCACTTGTAGAAGCACTAAATGATTTAAACGCCATTCCAATAGCGATCAAAAAACCAAAGTACACAATGACAACCGCAATATCTACCATAAACCTACCCTTTCAAACCAGAATTTATTCATCTTTTGTTAACTCAACTACTTTTTATGTGGTTCAATTGCGACTGTTCTTTAAAAAAAGTTATATCAATCACACTTTAAAATTAGTTAGTAAATAATTTACCGCTCTAGATCACATATTTTGCAAGTCATTTAAATTAACAGATTAAAAACAAAGTAAATTAATCACAAAAATGGACTTTCATAATAAATTATATTCAGACATATAAGTGACGCATGTCACATAATAACTTTTTAAACTGTAACTCTTTGAACAAGATCACAAATGAACCGGTGTTTTGATTTATTTGACACTTTTACATTGTATATTTCTTTAAAGAGATAATTAATGACTATTTTTGACGTCCCATAGGGCATTTTTTGCATCGATAGAATTACAACAGCAACTCAATAGGTGGTTAGCGATGAGTCATGGATTGAACAGAATTACCGAATACATGAAAGACAACAATGCTGAGGAGCGAGGGATACTTGATAATCAGAACAGTATTGACATGTCAATATTTAAAGATGTGAGTAAAAACACAATTGCGTTTGAAAGATTAGTGTCAAAAGGCAAGATGATTTCAATCAGAAAGCATACACGATATATTCATTACCCCGCGCATACCCATGACTATGTAGAGGTTTGCTATATCTTAAATGGAAAGTCGGATCAAATTATCGAGGGGGAAAAAATTCGACTTAATAAAGGACAAATTCTTTTCATGGGACCTGGAGCCGTTCATGAGATACTACCTTCTTTAAAAGATGACATCATGATTAACTTTATCGTCCACAAAAAGTTTTTTAACTACATTTTTGAGTTTATCGATGACAGCAGTAGCCTTTCAACTTTTTTTATTGATGCCATTTTTAAAAACTCTACTTCAAAAGCACTTATATTCGATACTTTTGACAAAGAGCCCATTGAAATATTATTAGATCAAATAATAGATTTATTAACAACTAAAGGAAAATTTATGGAGGCAAAAATCAAGTTTATTCTTGGTTTACTCGTCATAGAACTGATTCAAGATACACCCCAGATCATCGATAAGAAATCTAATGAAAGCAAGATTCTGGCACAAGTAATCGGTCATATTGAAAAAGATTTGCAACAGGCAAATCTCAACATTATTGCTGAGCAGCTTAATATGAAAAACTACAACCTTTCTAAGTTAATTAAGAAAGAAAGTGGCAAAACTTTCAATGCATTATTGCGTGACATTCGGTTTAACAAGTTTTGTGATTTGATCAAAGTCACAAATATTAGTATTAATGAGCTAGCGATTGAGGTTGGATTCTCTAACACAAGCGATTTTTATAAAAAATTCCGAACTAATTTTGGTATTTCACCACGTGAATATCGCAACATGTCTGACAGCGCTAGGATGTTTTAATCATCTCGATTAACACTCCTGATGCAGCAAAAAATGCCCTTAAAGACACCAAAAATCGGCATACTTCTCAGGGGTAACTTACATTATCATATACGTTGTATTGAGAGTTTTTAACTAAGCACCGGGATGTAATATATGTATAACGATTTATCATGGGTAGACAGCGCATGGTCAGATATTGTAAACAAAGTTAAAGTAACAAGTGATGAGTTAACCGTAAACTTCCCGTCAATGACCACTGATGGTCAATATTGTGATACTCATGCTCCTTGGGCTTGGGTTGTTGGGTTTTGGCCTGGACTTTTATGGTTACTGTACGAAAAAGAGGGTTACGAGCCGTTTAAAACCATCGCGATTAACCGTGAAGAGCTGATGGATCAACCTCTAGAGGAGTACGTAAACATCCATCATGATGTCGGTTTCATGTGGCAACTGACTTCGATCAAACAGTATGAATTACTCGGGAATGAAAAATCTCGAACGCGCGCTTTGACTGCGGCTAGCCACTTAGCAAGTCGTTATAACATCGGTGGTAATTTCCTTACTGCTTGGAATAAGAATGACGTTAGCAGTGCTGATCCTCGCGGCTTAAGCATCATAGATAGTATGATGAATCTGCCAATCTTATATTGGGCAGCAGAGCAACTTAATTCACCACGTTTTTCATTAATTGCGAAAGCCCATGCCGATACTGTTTTAAAAGAGTTTATTCGCCCAGATGGTTCTGTTCGACACATGGTTGAATTCAATTACCTGGAAGGTGGTGTTAAAGCCTATCACGGTGGACAAGGTTATTCTGAAGACTCTGCTTGGAGTCGAGGCGCATCATGGGCAATACACGGATTTGCGTTAAGTTATAAGTACACTAAGGAACGTAAGTATCTTGAGACAGCAATGAAAGCAGCTGACTTCTTTTTGAGCCACCTACCTAATGACCATGTACCACATTGGGACTTTAGAGCGCCAAAAGATGAAACGACACCTCGAGACACTTCTGCTGCTGCCTGCGCAGCCAGTGGGATGTTGTTGATTGCCGATTTAATTGACGACAAGAAAGAAGCTGAGAAATATCTACAAGCGGCAAACAATATCCTTCACAGTCTACATCTAAAATATACTACATTTAATCAGCCCAAAGAACAGGGTATTTTGACTGGTGGAGCATTCAACGTGCCAAAAGGTTTGGGCGTAAATTGTTCATTAATTTATGGCGATTATTATTATGTTGAAGCTATCGCTAAGTTGCTAGATAAAGTTAATCATCAAGAGAAAAATATTATAGAATAAATTCACGCTAAATAATCACAAAAATATCAACAATGAAGCAAAGCCCATTTTTCTTCATTGTTTTTTATCTCTCTAGCAAAACATCGATACATATTCACACAGCAAAAATTGACCTCCAAATATTCAAAAATAGTTATAAAGATTATTTCCCAAAAACAATATAATTATTGTGCTTTGTTAAAAAAGCAACTTACATAAAATACTTAAAGCCCTATTTCCATACTTACTTTGTCACAAGTTGACATAAAAATTTACTATGCCTCAATCATACAATATTTAAGGAATAAAAATGAAACTTGGTCTTTTAAGAAAATTATACAATCGTCATTATTCCCCCTCCCCTCGCAGGTCTGTTCTAAAAACAGTAGTTCCTATTTTCTCCCTTACATTACTTGCAGGTTCATTTACTGCTAATGCCCAAGACATTAATGACAAACAAGTCATGGTTGACTATTTTGCTGATAATGGGTTTGGTAACCCCCTTGCTGTAGTACAAGCGCCTGCGGGGATTCACGAAAACGGTGTTACTTACCTAACTTATCAAGGGACATTAGAAGATCCTTACGTTGTCGCTTACGATCACAACTCTGGCGAATGGCAAGGTCCTATCAAAGCGGGATTCAGCGAACTGGGCAAAGATAACTACTGGGCTCCATCTGGACGTCCTATTGATAACCATGGCAAACCAACCATGATTATCGATGATTTAGGCTATATTCACATCTTTTTCGGAGGACACGGTGGTAGTGCACGTCACGGTGAAAATTCACTAGGTGATGTCCACGATGGCAAAAATAAACACATCGTATCCAAGAAGCCTTACGACATTTCTGCATGGGTAGAGTTAGATAATATTCCACCTTTCGGAAACTACAACCAAGCCGTTAAGATGGATAACGGTGATATTTATCTGTTCTATCGCCACGGTGCCCATGAAAGTGATTGGGTGTATCAAAAATCCACAGATCACGGTCGTACCTTTGACGAACCAGTATCGTTTCTAAAACACAAAGATCGCGAAGACATTGAAGCAGTTGACAGCTGGTACGCTTGGGCTACCAAAGGGCATGGAGATGATATTATCATCACTTATGACTACCACCCTTGCTGGAAGGTCCATGCAAATAATGGTCGAGGCCACACAACTGAACGCCACAATGCTTACTACATGGTATTCAACACTAAAACCGGTACCTGGCGTAATATTGAAGGTGATACATTCGACCTACCTGTAACACGTGAACTAGCTAATGAAAAAACACTAGTTTTAGATACGGGTGAAAAATGGACATTTAACGGTTCGGTACACTTAGATCAGAATGGTTACCCTCATATCGGCACTAATATTGGAGTTGATTTGGGAGTGAAGAAAACGGGCGGGCCTAAGCAAACTTCGCACATTCGATGGACTGGCGAAGAATGGGTTGGTGGTACTGCTGTAAACCCTGCAGCCGTTAACTGGGGTGTTGATACTCGCGGCGACTTCTTCATTAAATCACCGACCGACATCACTTTCGCCCTTGGCTATAAGGAAGAAGGTGCCGGTGTTGTCGCTTACTTCAATTCCAAAGACGGTGGCGAAACTTTCGAAAAACAGAAAGAACTCCTTCGAAAAGGTCAATCAGGCTGGGCGATGTCCGCAATGATCACCAACTCACACCCAGATGCTAGGTTCTTTGTAGCTGAAAAGCCGAAAGGCGAAAGAGAGTGGAGAAATCTCTACCTTCTTGGTGATAATGGCCCGGTTATGCGTGTACAAGAAGACGCTGACGTTCGAGTCAAATAGACTCTATACACTAAAAAACGCCTAACCAAATACCGGTTAGGCGTTTAGGCATTAGCACAAAAAATCGAACAAATAAAACGAACTTCGTAAGATCTAAACCTATGCGTCCTAGCGCAGACTTAATAAGACATATCAATGGCTAAATCTAAGTCAAACTCGTACTTACTTTCCATCGCGATCTCATTGCACTGTTCAGAGCTTAAAGACCATGTATCGTTTTTTACGCGAGACTCCATTTCAGACATGAACTCGACTCTACCTTTATCACTGTTTGAAGCTAAAGCCACACCATAAGCTTCACATACTTCTTGATCAGTCATCGCAAATGCGCTCAAAGACATCGCTGCGGCGATACAACCTACTAGTAATCTCATTTTCACTTCTCCTCTGTTTTGTTTGCTTTCGAAGTAACCCTAGATCAAGTCACAAAATTCGCAAAATAATTCTTCTTAATCTAATTAAATCACGCGAATATGCGCAAACTTAACTCTGTTTTATGTAAATATTTGCCCTAGCCTTAATGATCTCAATAGACACATCACGAAACGACGCGATAACCATGCAAAATCAAATATTACAATTGACATAATAAAAAGATAAAATCACAAATCAAGGTAAATAAAACCAGTTTTCAGTTAGGCTGAATTTCATAGTGTATTACTTAGTTATTTCGCAACATATACACGTTGCAACCTTTGACCTTCATTAGAACGAATATAGACATCACCCAGGGCGACCGCATGAATGTTTAGTTTTTGCTCACCGAGTTTAAACCGGCACTAAGTACTGCCTCCAACATATACCCGTGATCATTAAAGATGCTTGATTTCCTGGAAAATCAGGATCATGCTATGTCCTATGAATGAAAATGACTTTAACCAAAAAGCAGAAACAAGAACTCAAAAGCCAGCATGATATGACTCGTGACGGTCGAGTGCGTGACCGTATAAAAGCGGTACTTCTTGCATCTGAAGGTTGGAGTACCTCCATGATTTCTCAAGCGCTGCGTATCCATGAAACAACAGTACTTCGTCATCTGAAAGACTATGAGCACTCTGAGAAGTGTAACCGTTCAGCGGGATAGCTTGACTATATAAGATAAAGTCTCATGAGGTCCTGGCTCAGAGGCCAAAAACATTTGGGTATGGCTTTTTCTCAACGACAGATGTGATGATTTCGCTCAATACAGACATTGCTGATAAGCCTCGCTTTTTGCATGTTTCGATGAGCGTATGGATCCGGCTTCGGAACTTGTCTCCAGCATCTGAGGCGGTGCCAAAACTGATTTTCCTTTGGATCACAAAACCGCGAATACACCGTTCTGCCTCTGATCCGCCCCAGCAGTTTTGGACACCGCGTTAAGTGAGTACAACAACTAACGAGGTGAACTATGACAAACAAGAAAAAACGAACAATGCATACCCCTGAATTCAAAGCTGAAGCCCTCAAGCTAGCTGAAACTGTTGGAGTGTCCACGGCAGCCAAGCAGTTATCTCTTCAAGAATCTCAGCTCTACAATTGGCGTAAGGCGGTTCGACAGACAAGCAGCGTCAGTGATCGTGAAAAAGAACTGGCCGCTGAAAATGCAAAATTGAAGCGGCTTCTAACCGAACAGACGGAGGAGCTAGATATCGTAAAAAATGTATGGTCTGCTCCGTTTTTGCAAGTAAAAGCTCGCTGCCAGAATACGTTTGCGTCAATGTATCCGGCCTGTTTGTGAACCATCTAGTGTTCTGGCCTTGATGGGATCCGCACGTTGTTGTCCTAATAAAGCGCTCAGTCATAAAAGACTGCTTTTTTAGCCAGGCTTCAACATCGTGGGTTTAACGCTTCTGTCATCAGCTTGTATCTCGCAAAATCTATGGCTTATTTACCGATAAAGTAATAATTCAATATTATCGACTAAAACAGTACTATGTTCAGGTCTAGATAGTCAGAAAGATTTAGCGCTGCTCAAGCAAATCCTGCCTAGCTTCTAAAGTCAAGTTTTTGAAATATGGATTCCCTGTATAGAAGGAAACGGGAGACCAATTTGCGTTGTATTTTGGTAGTTTGTCAATCAACTCATTTTTGATTGCCGTGTAATTTGGATCACCAGCCAAATTAACCCACTCATTAGAATCTACGCTGTGATCGTAAAGCTCCTCAGAACCGTCAGCATATTGAGTATAACGATAGCGTTCGCTCTTGACACTATGGTTATTTGGACCAAAGGTTGTTGTCGCAACATATGGCCAATCTCGGTCAGGGTCCAAAATTAACGGCGTAAGATCATTTCCTTCATTCTGACTGTTTTTTGGTAATCCGCTAATACTCAATAGTGTTGGGTAGATATCCAACAAACTAACTGGCTTGTCTACAACTTGGGGTTTATTAATATTGGGCACCTTGATGATCAAGGGTGTACGAGTTGCCCTCTCCCATAAAGCCATCTTGGAAAACTTACTTTTCTCACCAAGTTGATACCCGTGATCTCCCCACAATACAATCGCTGTATTGTCAGCGTACGGACTTTGTTCTAAGGCATCCAGCACACGTCCAATACAGGCATCGACAAATGAAACACAGGCTAAATAACCTTGAACAATATATCGCCACTCATCATTTTCTATCGCCCATTCGGTGGTTGGCATTTGTGGATAGTCTGAAATCAATTTTGCCAACTCAGGTACATCATCTAAATCAGTCGGTAAATAAGGAGGAAGCTCAATGTCTTCTACTGGATAAAGATCAAACCATTTCTGCGGTACATGCCATGGCACATGTGGTCTAATGAAGCCACCAGCCATAAAGAAAGGTCTTTCGTGATTCATTTGTAGTTGATCAACTAACCATTGCGCATACTCATAATCGGGCATTTGTTCGTCAGAATCAGGAAACGCACCCCAATCAGTGCTGGTTCCTTGTTTGTGCCATTTCATCGTTTTTTCTGGATAAGGCCCAAAACCGTTGACTCTTCCGCCATAATTTTCAAAGCTTCCAGTCGCAACTTTTTTGTGGAACAATTTTCCAACGCCCGCAGTATAGTAACCATGCTTTCCAAAATATTCACTTAGAAATATCGCACTGCTAGCCTTATCGTTTGCGCTTTTTATGTCATCATCTTCAACATGACCATAGATTCCTGTTGTCGATGGAGCAAGTCCTGTCATGAGACTTGCTCGTGAAGGCCCACATAATGGTGCTGATGCATGAGCATTGCTAAATACTGTTGCCTTAGAAGCAAGTCGGTCAAGGTTAGGTGTTTTTGCTTGTGGATGGCCACCGAGTGGGCCGATCCAATCATTCAAATCGTCAATTGCAAACATAAGAACATTCGTATGCGAACTTTGAATTGTTTTCAACCATGCTGTGTTGGGAAAGGTGCTAGCAGCAACCAAACCGGCTGCGCCAGATAAAAACTGTCTTCTATTAATCATAAATATACCATCATTCCATTTTAAACTAGTTCTGAAAAACTCAGTTAATCATTTCTGTCAAAAATAGGTCTATCGTTAAAAGAAGGAGCATCTACAGGAAACTTATCATGAAGTTTATCTGTCAATTCTGCCTGTATTGATTCGTACTCTGGAATATCAATGACATTACTGGTCGCGATGTCTGATTCAGCATGTGAATACAGTTCTCTCGATAAAATTTCTTGTGTTTCCGACACTCTCCATTCAGAGTATCTCCAGGTGCCATCGGTTACCGTAACACCCATCTTTGCTCTCGCTTCTTTGGCAAAGACACTGTAAGACAGATCTTTTACCTCTTTACTCGGATCATCAACTATTGGCAAAAGGCTGACGCCATCTAAATTAGGCATGGGTAACCCTGCTGCTTCGATAACAGTAGGGAATATGTCCACACCTTCTGCTATCGAGTTTGACTGCTTGCCTACGGCAGCACTCTTGTGATTAGTTTCTCGACTAATTATCAACGGAACTTTCGTATCTAACTCCATATTACTATGCTTGTTCCACGCACCATATTGACCAAGCTTGTATCCATTGTCACCCATTAATACAACCATAGTATTTTCTCTTAGCCCTAAGTCATCTAAAGAGGTCATCACCCTACCCAATTGTGCATCCATATAGCTAACTGACGCGTAATAGGCATGAGTGAGAGTCTTAGTCAGTAAATCGTCGCAATAGCCCTCTTTAGGTATGCCTCCATAACTTCTTAATTCATTCCAATTTGTTAACGACAAGGCTGGCATATTGTCAGGCACGGCCCGTGATGGCACAGCAAACTGTTCAGTTTCATACAAATCCCAGTATCTTTTAGGTGCATTGAAAGGGAGATGCGGTTTACTAAAGCCGACAACCATCAAAAAAGGATCATCTTTTATTTCATTCAGTACACGCACGGCATCTCTAGCAACTTGACCGTCTTTATAGAAATCGTCATCGACATCACCAACATCATAAGCAAATTTATTGCGCTTTTTTTCGGGGTCTGAATAAAAATTGGGGAGTTTTTCTATTTGAGTGGTCCACTTGTCCGCATCATCTGTCGTGTGGTGGAATACTTTGCCAATACTTATTGTTTTGTAACCGTGCTCTTTGAATAACTGTGGCATCGAAATCAAGTTCGGTTGATTTGGGCGCAGTCTCCCTTGGTCATTGATGGTGTAAAGACCTGTGGTTTCAGGCCTAAGACCAGTCAAAATACTCACTCTTGAAGGCCCACATATCGCTTGTTGAACGTAGGCCTTATTAAATTGCATACCTTCCGATGCTAATTTATCAATGTTAGGGGTTTGTACTTGATTATGACCATAGCTACCGATATCAACTCGAAGATCATCGACCAAAAAGACTAATACGTTCGTAGGTAATTCTGAAGCAACTGATATATTCGTTTGCAAACCTAACGCAAGAGCAGCACATAACAATACAGTACTATTTTTCTTCTTTGCCAAATAAGAGATTTTTTTCATGTTAATTTTTCAACCTTATGATAGAAAGCCACTAATTAATTACAATTAGTGGCCTCAATATAAAAAAGGGTAAAGATACCAATTAGAAGCTATACAGCAAGCCTAAGCGCGTTCGCAATTGATACTTATCGGATTTATTTCCCTCAGGCACCCCTGCAAATGTGACAAAAGGAGTCAAACCCTTAGCTACTTGGTAATAGGCCTTAAGTTCAAGCTCTTGTTTAAATTCTTTATCATTGTAAAATTTTTGTCCATCTAAAGCTTTGTGGTAGTCATATTGAATACCAAGCCTTAAGGCATCTTTAGCGTAATTTAAACTAAGTTGATACTGACTTGTCTGTTTCGTATCATTGTATTCACCATCTTTTACACCAACATGGAATTTATGCTTATACAATGGCTGTATAGAAAACCCCCCGCCAAGTTTATAATCCACAGCTGCCATAGGGGTATATATAATACCACTACTAACAGCTGTTACTTGTAGTTGTGGTATCACCCTTAGGTCATCGTTAACACTATAACGATGACCAAGTTGCATTTCTGTACTACTAAGAGTGTAACTATTCAGCTTTTCACCTTTGTGAACTATTTGAGTTCCAATAAAGGTATTTCCGATGCTACCACCAATTTTAACAAGGGTTGAATTTGTATTTGCATCAACTTGATCGTTTGACTTATGCTCTTGACGAAGCATCAATGTTGCTGCTGACGCTGACGTGCTGATGAGCATTGATGTTACTATGACTGCTAAAATTTTTTTGCTATTCATTATTATTCCCTTCACTGCTTCCATAAAACAAATCACTTTATTGATAAATTTGGTAAACAAAAAAATCAATATAAACACTATATTACAATGCGTTTTACACATCCCACTTTAAAATAAAAATAATGTGGTTTTGCTCAAGATTTAATTTTAATAAAATAAAATAAAAGTAAAACCAAACAACCAAGGCAGAATAAGTTCTTCAACATGGCAAGTTTCCGCCTTGATTATATATAATTAATGATCAACCTTACATTTGAAATTAGTTAAAAGATCAGACCACAATGAAAATCATTATATAAAGCACAAACTAAATCCTTACAATAATAAAATGCAAATGCCGTTTTAGCTACACTGTTTTGGCCCATCATAGTCATATGTAAAACTCTCTACATCGATGTACCCGACTTCGTCCTTATCATTCCAGGTAAAGAAACCTATACGGTCACCTGTCCAGTTACCGAACTCAATATCAAACTTTTGGCCGAAAAACTCATAGATCTCGCCATCTAAACTGTACTCGAAGAAAGCACTGCTGCCGTTGTTCGTCGTTCTGATAAACAATGTATCGGAGTCAATAATTGCCCCCTCCACTTGTTCTCCTTTCGCATTGATAAACACTAACTGACGATTACCTGATGAGCTGACCTTGACTCCCATCAGGTTGAATACCCCTCCGAAGCGAGCTAACCCTCCAATTTGATTTGGTTTCATGCCACTTAAATCAAATTTGGCCTCAGCAACACCGTGACTATCACCCATGATACGTTGACTCAACGTATTACACGCTCGCCAAAAATCAGAACTAGATCCATCACTGTTTGTCCATTGATTCGTTTTAGGACCATACCCTTCTGTGTTTGGTACTAATTTACTCGCTTTAAGTCGAAGAGAGCCCCGTTTTTCTGTCAATGACCAGTGCGATTCTCTTGGGTTATGGTTCCATTCCCACTGTAGACCGAGCGTCTCTGAAGTAAAGTCATCATCGCTTAGAGGCGCTTGAACGGGGAAACCATTGATAGGTTTACGGAAACGTTTAACCGGCTCACCTATTCCATCACCATTTTCATCAATACCAATGATTGGCCAATCATCGATCCACTCAACCGGCTCCAAACACTGAACTCGGCCTTGAAACGGATCAACGTCATTTTGAACCAATTGGTGCATATACCACCATGACTCGTCTGGCGCTTGCAGCAATGCCCCTTGGCTCGCACTTCTGTGACCAAAGTGGCTTCCTTTCTGCATCACGACTTTTTTCTCGTAAGGACCATAGATACTTTCAGATGATCTCAACACAACTTGCTTACGGTCATTTTTCTTGTTGATTTTTCCAAGCCCTGTAGAGCAGTCGCCGATCGTCCATTCAGCCAAAAATACATACCAGTATCCATTAAACTTATAGATTTTGGCTGCCTCTGCGCCGATCCCCGAATACACCTCCTGGCCATCATCAATAATTGACAGGCCGTCCCAACTCATCTCATAAATCACGTTAGTATTCACTGGTGATGGTTCATCAGCGTGCTCAGCTTTTACACCCGCGTTGACGATGATGTATGCCTTACCAGTTTCTTTATCCCAATAGACGGCAGGGTCATCCATAACGTAGGAAGTATCAAGCATAATCTTAGGCTCACTCCACGGGCCCGCAATATCCTTCGCCGTGGTCACCATCAAGCCATGGTTATAATCTATTTGATAGATGTACCATGTCCCATCGTTGTATGCTAAATCGCCCGCCCAGACACCAAAAGAATAGCCATTCATTCGGTTCCAGTTATATTCAGGAGCCCATGTTAATCGATTAAATCCAAATCCAACATTTGTCCAATTGACCATGTCTTTCGAGGCAAGAATGGGCATTCCTGGAGACATATGCTGCTTAGACGTGATCATGTAATAGGTATCACCGACTTGTTCAATATCTGAGTCAGGATAATCGGCATTCAATACTGGATTAATATATGTGCCATCACCTTGGTCACCCCAACTACCTATTTTTTTTTCTAACATTGTATTTACTTCCAATTTCAATTGATTAATTTAATGCTGTTTCTTTAACCAACGAGGTTATTTGTAATTTGTATTTACCAGAGCCGAGTCTTAGTTCATTTAGATTATTAGTAGAATAACCATCTAAGCTGTCAATACAAAAACCTGGAACTGAAATGACAGCTTTAGAGTTAAACGGAATTTCAACGTCCAACTCATAATCGCTTTCATTACGACAAGACCATGAAATTTTAATATCGCCATAACTGGTCGAATATTGGCCAGATACATTCTTTAACTTTGAACTTAGCAATGGGGATACTTTAAAAAGTTTGAACCCTGGCTCAGACTCAACAGGGCGAATACCCAGAACATTACTATATAACCACTGTCCAACGGCACCATAAGCATAGTGGTTAAAAGAGTTCATGCCTGGGTCTCTTAAACTACCATCTGCCTTAATTCCATCCCAATGCTCCCAGACCGTTGTCGCCCCGAGTTTAACTTGGTATAACCAAGAAGGGTAAGCCTCTTGTAACAGCAATTCATACGCAGCTTCTTGATGACCGTTATCACTTAGGGCATCACAGATATGTGGGGTTCCTAAGAAACCTGTATTCAAATGACCATTATTATTTTTTATCAACATCACCAAATTGTTGGCAATTATTTTTCTTTGTCGGCTTGATACCAGCTCAAAATGTAACGGTAAAATGTGTGAAGTTTGTGTTTTTGGTAGTAGCTCACAATTATTTCCAACATATTTAGACAAGAATTTTCGTTTAATTTTCCCATATAGAGATTTATAATATTCGCCTTGTTTTGAATATCCCAATATATGAGATATTTTACTGAGCAATTTCGCTGAATATGCAAAATATGCCGTTCCAGTTAGCTCGGTAGGGGTTCCACCAAAAAAGCTTCCCTTCTCTGCATCTAACGCTAACCAGTCACCAAATTGAATCTCATAGTCGTAAACATAATCGTGAGATTTACTCTCAACAAATTCAAGATACTTACACATCGATTGATAGTGATTTTCCAGCACTTCCTTGTCACCATACATAAGGTAAAGTTGCCATGGGATAATCACAATGGCATCTCCCCAACCAGCGGCAGAGTGCGTACTTTTTTTGAAAAATGGATGAGAATCTACCCTTCCCGTCATTGTATCTGGAACAACAAAGGGAATACCGCCATTTGGCAGTTGGTCAGCTGATACATCAGCAAGCCATTTTGAAAAAAAACTCTGTGAATCGTACATGTAACATGCTGTTTTCGAGAAGATCTGAGCGTCTCCAGTCCATCCTAAACGTTCGTCACGCTGAGGGCAGTCCGTTGGGATATCAACAAAATTTCCTTTCATGCCCCAACGGATATTTTCGTGCAACTTATTCAGTAGCGGATTGGAGCTTTCAAAGTGACCTGTTCGTTCCAATGCAGAATGAATCACGATAGCTTCAATTTTACTGATCGCTATCTCTTTCGATGATTTACTAATTCTTGCGTAGCGAAAACCTTGAAATGTGAAATGTGGACTATACGAATATCGCTTCTTTGGTCCGATAATAAATGTGTTTTTTTGTCGAGCCGTGCGGAGGTTTTCAATATGAGCATTGCCCTCTTTATCAAGCACCTCAAAATGTTCGATTGTAAGTACATCCCCTACTTGGCCAGCTACTTCAAACTCAATAAGACCTGACAAATTCTGGCCGAAATCGACTATGGTCTCACCACATGGACTTTCAAAGACAGACTTAGCGCTAATTGTCTCTATTCGTTCGACAACGCACGCATCCTGTGGCTTTAATACATTTAAATCAAAATTATCCGGTATACAACTTTCCCAAGAAGTATTGCCTTCTTTTGCTACGCACCATAAATCTATCTCTTTTCTAGAATCATATGTTTCACCATCATAAATACTTGAAAAAACAACCGGTGATTCTGACCATTTCCATGAATCATCAGTAGGGATAACTTCTTTTGTCCCATTTTTATAATGAACAATAATTTGACAAATCATGCCGGGCACAACACCATAAAGTGCACTATCGTCTAGCCATCCCAACCGTCCACAGTACCATCCAGGTCCTACGTGAAAGACGATCGTATTATTGTTCGAGATCTGATTAGTAATCTCTGCAGTTTGGTAAAGATGATTTTTTTTGTAGCTGGTAAAACCCGGTTTTAAAACACCATCTATAATTTCTTCATTGTTTAAATATGCTTGATATATCCCCCCTGCTGTCGCATGAATCATGACTGACTCTACTTCATTGAGGTTATCAACAGCAAAGTTCTTTCTAAAGTATATCCCCTGCTGTTCATAGCTTGTCTCTTCCAGACTTGAACGAATATACTTTGCTTGCCAATCTTTTTTATTGAGCCCTGATATAAAGCTCGACTGCTTCCAATCAGATTCTTGATTGTAGTTGTTCCAACACTTTACTCTGACGAAATATCGTTGTGAAAAATCAAAATGTGCCAAGTTAATTTTTACATTTACACTTCTGGCACTTTCTTGTCGACCAGAATCCAAAATTATTTTTGAAAAGTCATTTTCAGTTGAAAGTTGATACTGAAATGCAATTTGACTCTCATCTCGGTGAGTTGCCTTCACTTTCCACGTTAAGTTAGGTAAAGACTCTACACAATTAACTTCTTGCAAGTTATTAATGTATAGACTTTCTATATTTAACATATTCATCACTCACTCTTCATTATATTTACATGAGAAATTTGGAGCACATATAAAATTACATATATGTGCTCCAGGTTTTAGTTAACGAATAATTCTTGTACGTTAATCCGTAGCCACCGTAACCTTATATTCTGGTTCTTTAACCGCCTTAAGTAAGGCGAAACCAATTCCTGCGACAATCAAAGACATGATGAGGAATAGCGAGCGTCCCCACATAGGGTTAGGTACCAACGTAAGTAATGAGATGAATCCCGCAGCAACAAGGAGCATTTTTCCTAGTACCTTGTTCTGCTTGTTATCTAACTCAATACTATCCGCCGTATCCTCAACAACAACCTCAGTATCAATATTGGTAAAGAACTGCTCAATATTCTTCTCACGCTCAGGAGACAAGCCCTTGTAGAAGAATTGCGTACAGACAAAGAACGGCAGAGTAATCAACCCGTGTCCAACAACACCGAGAGTCACTGACTTCATTTCTGTAAACTCACGATTCGTCAATGGTTGATCTAAGTTTAAGAAGCTAGCAATCATCTCTGGTGTAATAACAAAAGCAATTATCGCTGATACACACATACCGACCAAAATAGTACCACCGACAGCCCACTCTGGTGTTTTCTTAATGTAGATGCCCAATAGAGCAGGAATAAGAATTGGAAAACCAATTAGTGTATTAATTAGCATCGTCAAATCAAACAAACCATATTGTCTGAGTGATGATAGTCCAAGTGCTGCTAGAATAATCACGACCCCGAACGCTGCAGTCAGCATCTTCCCTACTTTCAAAAGGTGTTGTTCTGAAGCATCTTTTTTGATGTAAGGTTGGTAAATACTCTTAATAACAATACCGGAGTTTCCATTCAAACCAGAATCCATTGATGACATCGTCGCAGCAAAGATAGCAGCAAGTAGCAGACCTATCATACCCACAGGCATTTCACGTTTTACAAAAATGTAATACGTTGCATCTGTCACTTTCTTTCCTAGACCGTCAAGACCCCACGTTGAAGGATCAGGATAATGGCCAGAGACGAACCATACAGGTAAGAACCAAACTAAAGGACCAACTAACATTAATGACGCAGCTAACAATGCCGCTTTTCGAGCATTTTTTGTATCTTTTGCTGTGATGTATCGGTACGAACTCAACATGTTGTTCGTAGTTAAGAACTGCTTGATAAACATACAAAGGAACCAACCCACAAAGAGGTAGGTATAATTGTAACCATCACCAATGATTGGATTTTCTGGAAGACCATTTGACATGAGTTCAACTACACCGCCCCCTTTCCAAAGGGCTACCATTCCAGTCACCAACGTCATAACAGTTAGAATCACCATTTGCATAAAGTCTGATGCAATAACGGCCCAGCTGCCCCCGATTAAAGACATAAAGACTACGATACCGCCAGTGACGACAATCGTCACTTCTAATGGCACCCCGACTACAGCACTTGCGAATACCCCAAGCGCATTCACCCAAATAGCTGCCTGAAGAATACCCAAAGGCATTCTTGACCACATCATGATCTGTTCGTTTACACGACCGTAACGCATCCTAACGCCTTCTAAGGGCGTAATAACTCGCATTTGTCGAGCTTTAGCCGCAAAGAATAGATAGTTACATAAAAAACCAAGTGCGGAGGCATAGAAAACAACAATCGCAACGGCGAAGCCTCCTGTTAGACTTTTACCCATATGACCAGTAAAGGTCATTGCACTTACTGCGGTCATAAAGGATGTGGAACCAACCATCCACCACAGCATTTTACCTCCGCCTCTAAAATAATCACTCGTATTCGAACTAAACTTCCTAAATGACCAACCAATAGCAATTAAGAATCCAAAATATACTAAAAGAATTGCAATATCTATCATAATTATTTCTCTATTTTATTAATTAAAGTTCAACTTCATTATTATAAACAACTCTCTGCTTCGCTTCTCTTGGAGGTGCAGAAATGATATCAGGAACAGTATGACCAATATCTTCCAACTGTTTAGTTAGAACTTGTCTTAGTCTACTTACTACTTTGTCATGTGATGTATACCCAATTAAATTTTCTAATTCATATGGATCCGCTTGTAAGTCATATAGGAAGTCATCTATATAAACATTTTCATCTTTCTGCTTGATACTGTATTTCCAACGTCCTGTTCTTATGCAGCGTCCGACATGTGATTCACTTATTTCAACGTAAGCATGTTTTCTCACGTTCTTATCTCTTCTTTCGACAAGTGGAAGTAATGATTGTCCTGACATATCAGAAGGAACATTAATGCCACAGGCTTCGAGGATTGTTGGGGCAACATCAACTAAACTGACAGGGTTAGTAAATCGGCCCCCGCTTTCGAATTGACCACCTGCCATCACCATAGGGATTTTGATCGATGCATCATGACAAGAACGTTTGTATTCATCATTGCGAGTTTTAAAGTGACAACCGTGGTCAGAAGTAAATATTACAATAGTGTCATCTAATAGATCTAGGCTTCTTAGCACGTCCTTAAGACGCCCATAGGCCTCATCAATTCGTTTAACCATTCCATAGTAACCAGGAAGGTGTGATGCACTAGTCCCACCAAGTGCCTTAAGATCCGGTGGTGTCCAATTATCTAGGTATCGTTCGTTGTAACCAGTAGGTGCAGGGAAATCATCCCTATGATTTTGCATGTGGGGTTCTAATAATGAAACCATCATATAGAAGGGTTCGTCTTTATTATTATCGATATATCGAATAGCCTCATCGACTATCGCATCAACTCTATAACCAGGAAGTTTTAGCTCCTCACCCTTTTCATCAAATACAACTGTTTGATAAGCATCTGAAACAAATTCAGGTATATTTGCAGCTCTCCAAGTTTGATAGCCGCCTTGAGGTTTTTCAAAGGGGCCTACGCATGAAGCATTCAGATGCCATTTGCCAAAATATCCCGTTTTATATCCAGACTCGTTAAAATAATGAGCTAGAGTTCTTTCATCAGAAGATAGACTATCCCCATTAGTATTGCAGTTTGTTTCTGAAGCATATTTGCCTGTTTGTAAACATGCTCTAGCTGGCAAACATACAGGTTGCGGAGTAAAAGCATTTTCAAAATGCGTTCCTCTAACAGCGTCATAATCCAAATTAGGTGTTAAATTCATTGGATTACCGTGCACACCCAAGGTGTCAAATCTTTGCTGATCAGTAAAGAATATAATGACGTTTTTCTTTTTCATTGGTAATAGTTCCCAAAATAACACATTCAATTAATGCAGAGACTGATAAAAATAATTAACTCAATCAAACCACAATTTAATTAAAGTATAAATTTACTAAAAATCCTGAGAGCTAAACCACAATTTATTGATGTAAAAAAAACGATATTGATCTAAGTGAGCAAAACCACAGGTATAAAATACTATAATGTATATTGTAAAAAACATAATTGATGTTCACATTTTATGAAGCCATAATTTATTTCATAATGACAACTTAAATTTAACTAATTAGAGAGATATAAGTAATGACTACCATTGAGGTTGATACACCTAATCAGACTTTTTCAAATTCTGAATTTTTAGATACGTCAATTCAGCGTGTTCTTAAGAAAGTTGATCTTATGATGACGGTTTATCATGATGGTTTTCCTGCATCGGCTAGTGAAAACCTGGTCTACCCAAAAATAGAAAATACTCAATGGACTACTTGCTTTTGGACAGGATTGTTGTGGTTGGCCTATGAGTACACTAACGATGAAAAATATCGCCTTCTTGGCGAATCGTTAATGGATAAATTTGAAGAGCGACTTGACAAGAAGATCTGTCTTGAAACTCATGATATGGGTTTTTTGTTTACACTTTCCTGCCTTGCACCATACAAAATTAATGGCAACGAGAAGGCAAAAGAGCTTGCTGTTCGTGCTGCTGAAGTACTCATCAATCGATACCACGATAAAGCACAGGTCATTCAGGCTTGGGGTAACGTCAATGACCCTAATCATAAGGTTCGTATGATCATTGATTGCAACATGAATCTGCCACTGCTTTATTGGGCAACAGATATCACAGGTGATCAAAAGTATAGAAACATCGCACTAAGCCACCTTGCGCGTTCAAACAGCCATATCATTCGTGATGACTACTCTACACACCATACCTATTTCTTTGATAAAAATGACGGTACCGCTATTGGTGGCAAGACTTTCCAAGGCTATTCAGATGAGTCCACCTGGGCTCGTGGGCAAGCTTGGGGAGTTTACGGTTTGGCGCTAAGTTACAAGCATACTGGTGACTACAGTTTGATTGAAATGTCTAAAAAACTTGCAGACTATTTTCTTGATCACCTTCCAGAAGACTTAGTCGCCTATTGGGATTTAACGTTCACAAGTGGGGACGAGCCACGCGACAGTTCAGCGACCGCAATTTTCCTATGCGGATTGCAAGAGTTACTAAAGCACCTGCCTGTTGGAGATGCTGACAGAGCTCGCTATGAAGCTTTTGTTGATAAAGCTATTGAAAACTTATCTGACTCTTACATCAGCGAAAATGATGATGAGTACGGTGTGTTACTGCATGGTACATACGCAAAACCTGACGGCAGAGGTATTGATGAGTTCTGCATCTGGGGAGACTACTTCTTTCTTGAAGCCCTAATCCGTAAATCTCGCAATTGGACAACATACTGGTAGATTTCAGCTTGATATCTATTAAGTAGTTTCCAGATCCTAACGAAATTGCTCATATATCAATATTATGATATGTGAGCTTTTTTGATATTCGAGCATACGAAAATTTATTTCTTTGGTAAGCGCTCAATACTCGTATCCAATGGTATGGACACAAATAACAAGCGTAAAAAAGCCGCCATAGTTATGGCTGGTATTAGCTATGACGGCTGTTCAAATAGCTTATATGTAAGAATAAGCTCAGAGCATTATATACAAAAACATCAATAACTCAATACAAAATGAAACGCAATTTTACTATTCTTAATAAAAATAAATCAGAATGCATTTCCCACGAAAGGGCATGAAGGTTTCGCGCCGGATCAAATGTACAGATACAATTAAGCCCTCCTTATGGAGGGCCTATGGTTTTCTGGATGGTATGCTTGAGAAATTAGTGCCATAAATTTGCAACCTAAAGCTCAAATTTAAAACGACGATCCCGTTCATCTATAACACGTATCATATCGACAAGCAGATCTGCTGCCGTTGCAATATCGGACAGATCAGAATGCTCATCCTTGTGATGACTGATACCGTTTTTGAGGGCACAATAATCATCGATGCAGGCATAACCTGAGACATGTACATCGCGTCATGTCCTGCGCCACTGTTCATCTTGATGAAGTTGAGATCAGCATTAATCGCACATAACTCCGAAATACTTGCAATCTCAGTACTCAGAACAACGGGCCTATCATGCGACAACTCACTAATATCAATTTGCACCTTTTCAGATTCGGAAACTGTGTTGGCGTAATCTTTAAACCCGTTAATGATGCGTTCAATTGATGCAACATCCACTCCTCGGATATCGACATAAAACTCAACATCCCCCGCTATAACATTGATAGCATTAGGAACAATCTGCATTCTGCCAACAGTTCCAACAGACCCATAACTAGCTTCAGCACATGCCAACTCTGATATCTTGGCGATAATTTTTGCACTTGCGACAACCGCATCCTGTCGCATCCCCATAGGCGTTGCACCAGAATGGTCGCTGTGACCAGTAACATCCACGCGGTATCGACTAGGTGCGGCGATACCTTCAACAATACCTATCTGTGCACCTAGTGCTTCTAAAACTCGGCCCTGCTCAATATGCAATTCAATAAAGGCATGATATTTACATGGGTTAAGCGCGCTATCCGAAATTCGTTTAGCTGGATAATGAAGCGCTCTCATCGCATCAAATACGTTCAAACCATTACTATCAGTGTTCGATTTCCATTTTAAGTAGTCGGCTTCATCAACGCTGTCGTGATGGATAGGTCGGAATATTGATTACCGCGACCAGGCCGACCGTGGTGAAAAGCATTCCCATGACGATAATGCTTCCTCATCGATCCAGAAGGTTATTGAGCCTCTGCTGATAAGGGCTTGATTGTACTCTTTCCAGTTGTTGGGCTTGTAGTGAGCTTTGGGGTTACTCATGGTTCATACAGCGAATGATGGTACATTTAAAAAAACTGCTCCTTTACTTGTTTAGGAGCAGTTTTCAATGAGCGTTATAAAGATAATTAATACATGTTATAAGATTAATCAATTTCAAAAAATCATAGTGCGTATGTCGCTATCTTCTCTCGTAGAATTCAATTAATATTATATATTTAAATAATTATCCAACACTAATAAGCTGTTAACTTTTTCTATAAAATACTTTCGGCAGCATCAAACTTTACCTCTTCTGCTGAGGGTATGTAATAATCAGTAAAACGCCGATAGTTTATGTGTTTAGATACCCAATCAATATCATCTATATCTGATGCCCTTGTACGACGATTGCCAATCAATACACTTGCCAATGCAAATGCAAAATCAATGGTATAACCGTAATCTTGACCTGTAACAAATTGGCCATCAATAACTACAGGCTGGTTGATATAGGTACCATTTTCGTAATTTTGATGTAAATTTCCGCAGCAGACATAACAACGCCCAGATAGCAGATAATTCTTAGCCAATACTTTTGCACCGGAAGAACAAAGTGCAGCGATATAAGCACCAGAATCAATGTGTTCCTTGATAAATTGAATGACCGTTTCGTCTGTACCTAATCTATCAGTGTTCGGTGGACCACCCACTAATGCAAGTGCATCAAATTTATTCTGTCGTTGGTTCTCAAGCAAATCGTCCGCATAAATATTAACGCCATGATAAGACATAAGATACGAATTTGCTTCACATGAAATAACAGTCAAAGATATGTTTAAACGACGTAGTATATCAATAACATTAATGGCTTCTCCTTCCTCAAAACCAGAAGCTAACAATAAAGCAACTTTTTTCATTTTCCCATTCCTAATAAGATTTTTTAATTTCTTAAATCATAAAAAAAATATCAAACCCTAAACATTAAGTCATATAATAATTAAACATTTATAATACTAAAGATTAATTTTTGACTTTTTTAAGGGTAATTATTGCCAACCCTAAAGTTAAATGGATTTCGATATGTTTTTTAGAAAAAAATCACACCAAACTAAGCAAGTCTGATGTGATAAATTGTAATGAGTTTATTTATAATACACGAAATCATAGTTTACATCCATGACAAAGTATAATTATATAATTACTTATAGTGTCTTTATGGTTTTGCTCACACTTTAATATAATCTACCGTAATTCTGAAATGTTCATTACCCAGTATGCAGTTACAAATCTAATTAAATATACACTCACGAATAAATACCATGACATATACGAAATACCAGTTAGCGTCTGAAATCCGAAACGGATGGTTTTATCGACTAAAAAAGATCTTTAAGTCTCTTGTAAACATCCTGGAATTTCTTACGCTTTGCTTGGTAGTACTCTGATTTTTCAGGGTTGGGTTCATGCCGTTGAACTAGTTCTGGAATAGGACAGACTTCAGACAAACTGCTATTTGGTTCAACCCCAAGAATAGCCAACCTTGCAGCACCAAGAGCTGGGCCAACATCTCCTCCTTTACGATACACCAACGGCAGCTCGACTATATCTGCCAACATCTGACGCCAATATTCGCTTCTCGCCCCGCCGCCAATCAAAGAGACTTCCTCTGGAATTTGCTTTGTCACATGCAGCGCATCAAATCCATCAGCAAAGGCAAAGCCAACGCCCTCAAGGACAGCCTGAGCCAATTCTAGCTGAGTTGTTAAGTGAGTCATCCCAAAAAAGACTCCCTTAGCATTAGGGTTGTTGTGCGGTGTGCGCTCACCCGACAAATACGGCAAGAAAATAACACCCGATGAAGTATCTGCCTTTTGCTCTACTTCATTTAACATGGTGCCCACATCAGGGAAGCCGGTAAAGTCAGCCACCCATTGCAAACATGAAGCGGCACTCAAGATAACAGACATAGTATGCCAGGTGTTTGGGAGCGCATGGCAGAAACTATGCAGTGCCGACTCTGGGTTAGAGATGAAACCATCACTAACAGCAAAATACACACCTGATGTGCCAAGCGAAAGCATTGCTTGACCTGGGTTAATAATACCAACACCCACAGCACCAGCAGCATTATCACCACCGCCAGCAATGACAGGCACTTGCCCGATACCCCATTGTGTAGCAACCTCGTCAGTGAGTAAGCCTGTCACTGCACTGCCCTCATACAATTTTGGCATTTGACTGCGGGTCAACCCAGTTGCTGAAAGAAGCTCATCATTCCAATCACGTTTTTCGACATCTAACCAAAGTGTTCCGGCGGCGTCTGACATGTCAGTGGCAAAAACCCCAGTCATCTTATAGCGTAGATAATCCTTTGGTAGTAAAACCTTATCTATCTTCGTAAAAAGTTCAGGTTCATTGTTAGCAACCCATTTTAACTTTGGCGCAGTAAAACCGGGCATCATAATATTGCCAGTGATAGCTCGGCTATTGGGTACCTCAGCTTCAAGTTGGAAACACTCTTCTTCACATCGCCCATCATTCCACAAAATAGCAGGTCGAAGAACATCACCGCTAGCATCTAGCAGGGTTGCACCGTGCATTTGTCCAGAAAGCCCAATCGCTTTCACTTGTGACAGATCAACCTGTTCGCTGAGCCCTGAGATAGATTGGCAAGTTGCCTCCCACCATTGCTGTGGGTCTTGTTCAGACCAAAGCGGGTAAGGGCGAGACACCTCTAGTTTTATCGTTTTAGAGGCAACAATGTCTCCATCTCGTGACATTACAATAGATTTAACACCCGATGTGCCTAAATCGATACCAATATACATAATTTATCCTCTTATTTGCCCCGACTCTGGAGCCCAGCAAAATGCTATACCGTCTAA
This sequence comes from Photobacterium sp. DNB22_13_2, assembly GCF_052873915.1. Taxonomy (NCBI): domain Bacteria; kingdom Pseudomonadati; phylum Pseudomonadota; class Gammaproteobacteria; order Vibrionales; family Vibrionaceae; genus Photobacterium; species Photobacterium sp. DNB22_13_2. Next base: position 66,470 of record NZ_JBNNXU010000008.1, on the reverse strand, counting down.
TAAGAGTATTCATGGCTGGCGAACATCTCACAATTACGTTATTTGATACTGAAATTCATGGATTTCACGAACGTGTCCATGATCACACCGAAATTCCAATTTGGTTGTTAGACTGCCCTGCATCTAACGCTAAGGTCATATTTATGGATAAAAAACTCCGCATTAATTTACTATTCAATGCCAACAAGACTTACGACCGACAAGTGATCGAAGGCATTGGTGAGTACCTACAAGCCTCTCAATGCGATTGGGATATTTTTCTTGAAGATGATTTTACTACTCACATCGAAAATATTCAGGTTTGGCAGGGGGATGGCATCATTGCGGACTTTGACAACCCTGAGATTGAAAGGCTTTTGACTAACACAGATATTCCTGTTGTTGGCGTGGGTGGCTCATATCAAAATATGGACGAATACCCAGCAGTACCCTATGTAGCAACGGATAATCACGCATTAATTGAACTTGCCTTTCAACATTTGAAGGATAAAGGGTTACAACATTTTGCTTTTTATGGCTTTGCTAATGATGCTGATAAACGCTGGGCCAATGAAAGGGAAAAGGCCTTCCATAAAATAGTCAAACAAGAAGGCTATACTAGCTCAGTTTTTCGCGGTAACGACACGAATCCTAAGACATGGCAGTATGATATGAACCGATTGGCCGATTGGTTACAGATGCTACCTAAACCAACAGGTATTATTGCTGCGACAGATTCACGCGCTCGGCACCTACTGCAAGTTTGTGATCACCTCAACCTAATGGTACCGGACAAAGTAGCCATTATCGGTATAGATAATGAAGAGCTTGCTCGTTACTTGACTCGTGTTTCGCTAAGTTCTGTCGCTCAAGGTTGTAAAGAAATGGGTTATCGTGCAGCTAAAATGCTGCACAAGTACATCAAGGCAAAATCAGCCGTCAATAACAATCAAGCGGAAAAGCAAGAATTTGAACGTGTATTGATTCCGCCATATCAGGTTTATCAACGACAAAGCTCTGACTACCAAGCACTTAAAGACCCTTATGTCATACAAGCAATGCACTTTATCCGTCATAATGCTTGCAAAGGTATAAAAGTTGACCAAGTTCTGAGCTACGTGGGAATTTCACGTTCTAATATGGAAACACGATTTAAAGAAGAGCGAGGTCACTCTATCCATCAAGAGATCCATGACTCTAAACTTAACCGAGCATGTAGCCTTCTAATCACAACGTCTCTACCTATTGTCGAGATTGCTGAAGTTTGTGGATATCCGTCCCTTCAATATATGTACACAGTATTCAAGAAAAACCTCGCGAAAACCCCCAAAGAATACCGAAGCGAGAACAGCGAAACAACCGCGTTCGGAATCTAAGCCTTTTCTTTAAATTTATTCTATTAATCCCTCTAGTCGTACGATTAAGTTCGACTGGTGGGTTAGTATTTAGCTATAAAAGTGAGATTGTAAATGACTAACAAGCCAACCGACTCAAATGTAACCGTCGAAGGCAACGGCACTGCCCTAACTAACCTTGCCTCGGGAGAAGCTCTGAATGCCAAGTCTGCACCACTTGTCACTCACATGTATACGGCAGATCCTTCTGCACACGTATTTAATGGCAAGATTTATGTCTACCCGTCTCACGATATTGAAACTGCTCAGGGACAAAGTGATGATGGCGATCATTTTGCGATGAGTGACTACCATGTGTTTTCACTTGAGAAACCTTTTGGCAAAGTCACCGACCACGGTAATGCACTCGATGTAAAAGACGTCAAGTGGGCTGAAAAACAAATGTGGGCACCCGATGCTGCTGAAAAAGGGGGGAAATATTACTTATACTTCCCTGCGAAAGCGTATGATGGTATTTTCCGAATCGGTGTCGCAGTCAGTGATAAACCTGATGGCCCGTTTGTAGCGACAGACAACTACATCCAAGGGACTTACAGTATCGACCCAGCCGTTTACCAAGATAATGACGACTACTACCTTTATGTTGGTGGCATTATGGGTGGTCAACTTCAATGTTGGCGTGACGGCGAGTTTGGTGAAGAAATTTACCCAGAACCTGATCAGCCTGCACTTAAACCGTTAATGGCAAGACTAGATGACTCAATGACTGGTCTTGAACACGATCTGGTTGAAGTTGATATTGTCGATGAAAATGGTGAACTCCTCAAAGCCGGCGATGAAGAGCGCCGCTATTTCGAAGGGCCATGGGTCCATAAGCACAACGGCTTGTACTATTTTTCATATTCTACAGGCACTACACACAAAATAGCGTACGCGACCAGTGAATCACCATATGGGCCGTTCACCTACCAAGGAACCATCCTTGAACCTGTTATCGGTTGGACGACGCACCACTCTGTTGTCCAATATCAAGGCAAATGGTACCTGTTCTACCATGATAGCTCTCTATCAGAGGGACAGACACACCTACGTTGTATGAAGATGATTGAGCTTCAGCACAATGAAGACGGTAGCATTGAAACTATCTTTCCTTACGGAAAGTAATTTGCCAAATAGACAAAAAGCGCTTCAATCGAAGCGCTTTCTTCTTTTTTGATTTACTGCTCTAGTTCTGAATTAACCGATGAAAAAACTCGGAATTTCATTTGGATAACGCTCGTGAGCAGGTTGGTTATAGTCGATATCAGAAACGCCAATCAGGTCTAACACTTGGTATAGCGTTTTGCCTACGTGACCAAATGCGATACCTGCGTGGTGCGGATAACGTTTTTGGATCAGCACGTGCCGGTAAAAGCGTTGCATTTCAGGGATGGCAAACACCGCGATAGAACCAAACGACTCAGGATCGATCTCTAAAATATCTCCTTGCGCCACATAAGAGCGAAGCTTGGTATCCGCCGTGGATTGAAGACGGAACAGTGTAACTTCACCGGCTTTGATTTGCCCTTCTAATGTTCCGCGAGTGATATCCGGCTCCTGACCTGGCTCCATCAGGCTGTGCATGATCTTCTGGAAACGAAGTTGCGAGTTCTTCATGCAGCTTGGTGCCGTGTTACCACAGTGGAAACCCATAAACAGATCTTTTTCTGTGTAGTCGCCCATTTGATCGGCAGAATTCGCCACCATATCTTTCGGTACTGTGTTGTTGATATCCAGTAGCGTGGCTGGGTGGTTGGTCGCACACGTGATCATGTATTCAGACAGGGCGCCATAGATGTCCACTTCACATGCCACAGGTATACCACGCTCAGCTAAACGGGCGTTAACGTAGCACGGCACGAAACCAAAGAATTTCTCAAACGATGGCCAGCACTTGTTAGCAAAGATACCAAAGGTCGAAGCGCCTAGGTTTTCTTTATGGAACTTAAGTAGTGCCACTTCGTATTGCGCCAGTTTCGGCAACAGATCTGGGTATGGGTTGTTATCGCCCAGCTCTTGCTCCATTTCAGCAACGATGCCTGGAATGTCTTCGTGACCTTCCGCTTGTTGATAGATATCCAGCAAGTCCAACTCGCTGTTTTCCATGATCTCAACGCCTAGGTCGAACAGCGCTTTGATTGGTGCATTACACGCAACAAAATCATGTGGGCGTGGACCAAAGCTAAAGATTTTCAGGCCTTTCAAACCTAAGATGGTACGCGCCACTGGTACGAAGTCACCAATCATGTCAGCTACTTCGTCTGGTGTGCCCACTGGGTACTCTGGAATGTGTGGGCGGATGTTTCGCAGGCTTGCACTGTATGAGGCATTAAGCATACCGCAGTATGCGTCACCGCGATCGTCGGCAAGACAAGATGTTGACTCTTCCGCTGCTGAAACAAACATCACAGGGCCATCAAAACGTTGCGCCAATTGTGTTAGTGGGCCTTCAGGGCCAAAGTTTCCAAGGTAGATCACAAGCGAGTTGATAGATTTATCTTGCGCTTCTTGCAACGCTTTAACCATATCGTTTTCGTTTTCGATGATGGTTTCTAGTTCAATAATCTGAATGTCTTTTTCAGCGCACTGGCTAACAACATTATTACGACGCTGCTCAGAAAGTGAAATTGGGAAGCAATCTCGGCTAACGGCAACAATGCCCATATTAACTTGAGGTATATTAATCATAGTTGAATTCTCTATTTAAACTTCTGACGTCTGTACTTTGTATACAACATTGTGACAGTAAGGTTTAGATGGGCTATAAATACAATCCGACTTGTTTTCCATATTAATTTGGTTTGGATAACATTGTGTTTCCAAGCACAGCCCCGCGTGCTTGCCGTATAATTTATTATTACGACCAAGCTCTTGACTAATAAAATTACCTGAATAAAACTGGAGACCGATTTGGTCAGTCAGTACATCTAACTGTAAACCTGATTTATCTTCTTTTACGGTCGCTACATGTTCGATCCCGTTTGGTTCAAAACACCAACAATGATCGTAGCCACCCGCACTATGAAGCTGTTCGTTGTCTTGGTTGATCCCATCCTTAATCACTTGCATTTCACGTAAGTCAAACGGTGTTTCATCGACGGAATCAATAAACAGTGGTATCGCAAGTGCATCTACATGAAGGTAATGACCTGACATAATTTGAATACGATGATCTAGCACATTTTCACTTTCACTTAAATTGAAATAGGTATGCTGAGTCATATTGATCGGAGTTTGCGCATGTGGCATTGCTTGATAACAGATACCGAGTTCATTTTGTTCTGATAGTGTGTAAGTTACTAAAAAATCAATATCGCAAGGGTAATTTGCTTCACCCGCTTTTACTTGCGTTGTCAGCTCTAAAGTTGTGTCATCAACCACGTTAACCAACCAACTTTTCGCACCCAGATTTGCTGAAGCACCATGAAGGTGGTTTGTTCCTTCATTTTGCTCTAGATTGTATTCAACCTCATTTAGCGTAAAGCGACCATGGGCAATACGGTTTGCCCATGGCCCCACGATACAACCGAAGTAGCACTGACCTTTCAGGTACTCTTCTGGTGTTTCATATCCCAAGACAATATTTTTCTTTTCGCCTTGTGCATCTGTAATGAAGAAATTAACAATCACACCACCGAGGTCAGAAATATCGATTTGTGTACCTTGTGAATTAACTAGCGAATAGAGTTGATACTTACCCCACTCTTGCACTTTTATACTCGACATAATTTATCCCACGACGTTTCAATAGACGTATTTTGAAATGTTACAACCAGTTATTCTATTATGATTTTTTAAAGCTCGATTCATAAAAAATGTAATTGTGAACTGGTTCAGGTTTCATTACTTTTCTGCTTAGCTTTATCTTTACTTAACAAAAGAACATAAAAAAACCCCAAGAAGCAAAGCTGCTTGGGGATAGTATTAACAAGAATAATGCTCTACTTAAACGTATTGTTACGAAACATAATGCTTTCGTACTTAATTCACACTAGTCTGACAAATCATTTTCCAGTTTTTATTGAGGTAATGTTTACCTGACTCAACTCGGATAGTCTCACGGGCTTCAATATCTTGAGACGAGCGGCCAATCATCAAGTCAAACTCACCGCCTTCAACCACACGACGATGTGAAGCATCCGTAAAGTTAAGCATATCCACTGGTAGTGAGAAAGTAATGGTTTTGCTCTCTCCCGGCTCTAAATACACTTTCTTAAAGCCTTTCAGCTCTTTTACAGGACGCACCACTGATGAACATTTATCACGCACATAAAGTTGCACCACTTCCGCACCCGCACGCTCACCAGAGTTGGTAATCTCAACTGAGAATGAAATCTCCTCTTCAAAGTTGAACTCTGACTTATTGACACAAGCCTGACCGTAGTCAAACGTAGTGTAACTTAAACCATGCCCGAAGTTGTACTTTGAGCCAAAATGGAAGGCAATTGGCGTACCCGCACTCTTCAACTTATGGTTATAGAAATACGGTACCGCACCGACATTCTTTGGAATAGAAATAGTCAATTTACCACTTGGGTTGGTGACACCGGTAAGCATATCTGCAATAGCGTCTGCACCACCTTGCCCTGGCGCCCAGCCATAAACAATAGCAGCAGCTTCTTCTTCAGCACGACCTAAGCAATATGGGCGGCCGCCAGTAACAAGCACGACGACTGGTTTACCACTGTCTAGAGCGGCATCCAATAATTGTTGCTGAACACCCGGTAAATCCAGAGAATCAGCATCTGAGCCTTCACCAATTGTCCCGGTTTGGAAGAGGCCAGCTAGGTCACCGACACACAATACTGCCACGTCAGCATCGCTGATCATCGATGCTGCGAAGGCAATGTTCGACGTATCCATACTCACAGGAGACGTCGCATCTTGTGCAATCGCCATATCGACATCTCCAGGGAAGACAGGAGCTCCGCCTAAACGCTCAGTTAAGATATCGCAACCTTTATGATAACCCACTACGTTCACACGCTCTTCAAGGGCTTCTCTAATCGATTTTGCAACACGCTCATTTGATTCACTGCCACTGAGGATTAAGTGAACAGGGAAGCTGTAACCACCAAGTAGCGCTAATGGATCGTCAGCAGTTGCCCCCAGCAAAGCGATCTTGGTGTCACTGCTAAGTGGCAATTGACCATCATTTTTAATCAGTACAATCGATTCACTCGCGGCACGATATGCTAGATCTTCACTGGCTTTGTTGTGAAGTGACTCCGTTGGCACTGGCGTGTATGGATTTTCAAATAGACCCATTTCAAACTTCAACGTGAGTATTCTTGATACAATTTCGTTGATTTTTTCTTCTGTGATCAAACCACGCTCAATTGCTTTGCTGATGTAAGTCGTGCAAGCATCATCTGGCAGCTCTACATCTAAACCCGCATTGAACGCTTGGGCAGCGGCATCAACACGATCTTCTGCTGTAGCGTGGTGCTCACTGAGTAGTTCAATACCGCCGTAGTCAGCAACAATCAGACCATCAAACCCCCACTGGTTACGCAATACTTCAGTTAGCAAGTATGATGAACTATGACAAGGTTCACCATCAATATCATGGTATGCAGGCATAATCGAGCCTGCATTACCTAACTTCACAGCCATTTCAAACGGCAGCAAAAACGTGTCGTTAAGTTCTTTAAAACCGAGATTAACAGGTGCATGGTTTCTCGCCCCTTCACTCGCAGAGTGGCCAACATAATGCTTCAGCGTCGCCAGCAAATCACGGTCCTCACCCTGCAAGCCCTTTACGTAACTGGTGGCCATCACTCCGACTAAGTAAGGGTCTTCAGCCAAAGTTTCTTCGGTTCGCCCCCAACGTACGTCACGAGATACATCCAACACTGGTGCCAAGCCTTGCTTTGCTCCAACAGTTCGTGCTTGGCGACCAATGTCTTTCGCAACTTGTTCGATTAATTCCGGATTCCAAGTATGGCCATAGTTCAATGACGATGGGTATAAAGTGGCATCTTTCGCCATCAAACCGACCAAACACTCTTCGTGAGAAATAGCCGGGATACCTAGACGCGTCTCATCCACTAAATGTTGTTGTAACTGATTCAGTGCTTTGACACCTTTCTCTGCACCAACCGTATGGGTACCTAACGGGCGAGTGATTTGTCCCAGACCATGCGCTAGTTTTTCTTTAACAGTACGTGAGACAACGTTGCTAGACATCTCTAGTTCACGCTCTTGGTGGTCTCCGTTTTCATCTAGGATAAGCCACTGTGCACCCAACTGAGCGACTTTCTCATCAAGCGTCATTTGCGAAAGCAGATCCGTCACACGCTCTGCTGTTGTGTATTTTGCGTCTTTGTAGATAGACATATATAAATTCCTACAATTGAAACTGTGATCAGTTTCTATGCAATAGTTGTTAATTAAATTCTTTCAAAATAATGGCCCTGGGTTTCAGGGCCATTTGATTCTCATCAGGAGCGATGAGAGCTAGGGGTTAACTAAGCTGGGCGTTATGTGCTGGCTCTGCTTTATTGGAAGTTTGTTTTGCATCCAACTCTAACAAGGCTTTTATCTGAGTCAGTTTTTGTGTATCTAGCTTGTAGAACAGCATGAGCACTGCCAGTGATGCAAACATCACACCTGGAACGACTGTATAGAGCAAGTTAATTGCATTCATTGCCTCTGCGCTTTGTGTCTCAGCCCCACCAACATAACCAGACCAGGCCAGAATCCACCCAACAGCTGCACCACCCAATGCAATACCCAGTTTGATAGCAAATAAGTTAGTTGAGAACACCATGCCACCGAGCGAGCGGTTACTGCGTGTTTTCTCGTAGTCAACCACATCAGACATCATGCTCCATAAGATTGGCGTCGTTGCGGTTTGTACTAACGCAAGAATGATAGAGACAGAGAAGATCATCTCGACATTTGAAGGGTCAATTAGGTACATCAGCATCGAAGTAGTGCCAGATACCACAATTAACGCTCGGTATACCGTCGGTTTGTTATACTTTCCAAACACCGGAGCAGAGATAAGCGCACCAATAATTGCAGCAACCATACCAGCGATCATAAACAATGTAGCGAGATCAGGGCGCTTCATAACAGCATTCACGTAATACATGGTTGTTGCGCCTTTCAGTACAGCTCCTGTGAGCAAGATGACGTTTAGAATGAATAAAACACGCCATTGGTTATTGCTCATCAGGAGCTTCAAATCAGCCCAAACAGATTGTTTTTCTTCAGATTCTGCCACGTATCGCTCTTTGGTATTAGCGAAGCTCACGAGAAACAAAATAATCGCGATAACGCCCATGGTGGCCATGGCACCTAGATAGCCCTTCTGCAGATCACCTTTACCAATCATATCAACCAGCGGTAAAGCCACCGTTGCTACCACAAGACCACCAGCGGTACTCAACGCAAAACGGTAAGACTGAAGCGAGGTGCGCTCTGTCGAATCATTAGATAATGCGTTAGCCATTGCACAGTAAGGAACATTAATCGCTGTATACATCAATGTTAAGAAAATATATGAAGCATATGCATAGACGATTTTTCCGGTTGTGCCAAAATCAGGTGTGTAGAATGCCAGCATACATGCGACACCGAAAGGAATCGCCATCCAAAGTAGGTATGGACGGTAGCGACCATATTTCGATTGGGTTCTGTCAACAATGGACCCCATCAGAGGGTCAGTCACAGCATCAATGAAACGAACCAGTAAAAACATCGTCCCCATATGAGCTGGGGATAAGCCGTAAACATCAGTGTAGAAGTAGGCCAAGAACAACATTACTGTTTGCCAGACAAAGTTACAGCCCGTATCTCCCAAACCGTAAGCAATCTTTTCTCTTACGGACAGTATGTTCACGCTCATTATTATTCTCCAGGTACATTTTATTTGCCGACCATTTTTCCTTTTTCAACCGGCCATTTCAATTTACACAAATTCGCAATCATCTTACGATATTTACCATTTGTGATAAACATCAGAATTACAAGAACACCTAAAAACAAAAATCAATTAAAAACAACAACTTAAAGCCATTACGTTAAGTTTGTTTTATGTTTGAGCGCTAAAGCACATTTAATAAATAGCTAAATTAGAATATTAAAAAAAACAATTGATGAGAGCTTTAAAAGCGTTGATTATTTCTTTGAATACCATTTATCAGAATTTAACGGGCCATTTACAACATGAATGATTTTTTTAAAAACATCAGCAAGATAAAATTCGAAGGTCGTGAAACAGTCAACCCACTGGCTTTCCGTCATTACGATGCAGATAAAATGATTCTTGGCAAAACCATGAAAGATCATTTACGCTTTGCCGCCTGTTATTGGCACAACTTCTGCTGGCCCGGTTCAGATGTATTTGGTGCCGGTACTTTTGATCGTCCATGGCTAAAAAATGGTGATGCGATGGAAATGGCAATGATGAAGGCTGACCACGCATTTGAGTTTTTCTCGAAGCTAGGTGTTCCTTACTACTGTTTCCACGATACCGACGTCGCTCCAGAAGGAAATTCGATTAAAGAGTACGTTAACAATTTCCAAAAAATGGTTGACGTGTTAGAACAAAAACAATCGGAAACCAACTTGAAACTGCTATGGGGTACCGCGAACGCATTTTCTAACCCTCGTTACATGTCTGGAGCAGGCACTAACCCTGATCCTAAAGTATTTGCCTACGCAGCAACACAGATCTTCAATGCTATGGGTGCAACTCAACGTCTGGGCGGTGAAAACTACGTACTTTGGGGTGGACGCGAAGGTTATGAAACATTACTCAACACAGACTTACGTCAAGAGCGCGAACAACTAGGCCGACTCATGCAGATGGTCGTTGAGCACAAGCACAAAATCGGATTCAACGGCACTATCTTGATTGAGCCTAAACCTCAAGAGCCAACCAAGCATCAATACGACTACGACACCGCTAGTGTATATGGCTTCCTAAAACAGTACGGCTTAGAGAATGAAATCAAAGTTAACATTGAAGCAAACCATGCAACACTTGCAGGACACAGTTTCCACCACGAAGTAGCGACCGCAACATCATTAGGCCTATTTGGTTCTATCGACGCAAACCGCGGTGATGCTCAACTAGGTTGGGATACCGACCAGTTCCCAAATAGTGTTGAAGAAAACACACTCGTGATGTACGAAATCCTCAAAGCGGGTGGCTTTACTACAGGTGGCTTTAACTTTGATGCGCGCGTGCGCCGCCCTTCAATCGACGCAGAAGATCTGTTCCATGGCCATATAGGCGGGATGGATACCATGGCTTTGGCTCTAGAGCGCGCTGCAGATATGATAGAAAACGACACTCTCTCTAAAAATATTGCACAGCGCTATGCGGGCTGGAACGAAGACCTAGGTAGAAAAATTCTATCTGGTGACCACTCATTAGAATCATTGGCTAGGTACAGTGTTGAAAATAATCTGTCACCAACTAAGGAGTCAGGCCGCCAAGAGTACTTAGAAAATATTGTGAACGGTTATATCTACAAGTAGTCATTGAACCGGTTAATCTGATTTAAATGTCAATCGAGCGCTGCCTTATATAGCAGCGCTTTTTATTTTTCCATCAAACAGCAGAACACATAATATTAATATTTAGTAAGCGATTCAATTTATTGACACCGCCTATTCTTCTCGAAAGATTAACTTATGTTATTTTCAAACCTACGATAGTCTCTTGATGTTTTCAATATTGCGGCTTAAATTACTTTGAAAAAGTGTTACTGTCTGAAATACCACCCTGCTTTGCTACTTATTGAATTTAGCGTTTATATCTTCATGCTTCAAATCTCTAAACGTTTGATTACAAACAACATCAAGGCATATACTGATGCAGTGGACTGCTAAAACTGAATAATTCATACGTGACCTCCTTGCTGGAGAAACCGTTCAAATGCACTGCCATCGCGGCGAGTTAGGTTTGGTACATACCTCGAGTAAACACGAAATAGCATAGTTGTTGTTGTGTGACCCATCTGATTTGCAATCCATTCAGGAGACTCACCTGATGCTAACAATAACGTCGCGTAAGTATGACGGGTTTGATAGGGATTTCTTGGGCGTAGTCCTGCTCTACGCAGTGTGGGGTACCAAACCGAACGGGAGATCACCTGATAGTTAAGAGGCTGATGTTTGGTGTTTGTAAAAACGTATTTGTATTTGAGAGATGAAACTATCTTATGTTCGGCTAATGTCTCCACTACCCTGTCTGGCAGCATCACGACACGGTAAGAACCCTCTGTCTTAAGATCCGACAATTCACCGCGAACCAAACTCTGGTTGACCGTGATAGTTTTGTTCTTCAGATCGACGTCTTTCCACATTAAACCATCAATTTCACCAGTTCTGAGTCCGGTAAAAAAACGCGTGATGTAATAGGTCTTGAAGTTAGCCGGTGCATTTTGAATCACCAGCTCTACTTCCTGTAAATTGAAAGGATCAACTTCAGTACGTCCTACCTTTAACGCTTTTATATTCTTCCAAGGCGAAGTAAACTCATAACGATCAGCGGCTTCATTTAGCATCATCCTTAATGGCGTCATGATATGATTGATGCGAGATGGACTAAGTACCTTCCCCTTTCGACCTGGAACTTTGGCGAGTGTAGATCGAAAGCTTAAGATTTGTTGCTTGGTGATGGCGCTGATCTTCTTACTACCGAACATGGGTATGATGTACTTTCTAAGAATACCGTCAACATCTTCATAATGTCCTTTGCGCCACTCAATATGCTTTTCAGATAACCAGATCTCAGCAAATTCATTTAGCCTTGGGGCATCTGGTGACTCAAAATATGCCTTTGCTTTATGCTTGTGTTCAGCCAGTACAGCAAACTTTTCGACTTTTTTACTTTTCGGAAAATATTTGGCGTAGTCGAAAGTCCCAAGGATGATCTCTGCTTCAATATTTTTTAGTAACTGTCCGAGTCGGCGCCGATTACTACTGTTATCAATCAGCTTGGTATACTCACGACACCGTTGCCCTTTATATCTAAAATCCAGATACAACTTATTATTTTTGACATTGATGCTTCCCATATTTCACCTCTCAATTTCCATTTGTCAGAGAATACGCTGTCACACCATTCAACATCTCTTCTTCAACGCGCTCCCAGATGAAAAGGATTTTCCGACCACCAAATGGACGAATATAATGAATACCTTCAAACAGAACAGAATCCTTTAACTGCTCACGAATGACCCTCTTGTCATATTTGATGACCGCGGATAGTTCTGCGGTTGTTAGATAGGTAAAGCTCATAAAACCTCCAAAGTGTTTTATTGTACCTCTTGAGGGTTATTATCGACCTCAAGAGAATACTCGTCAAGCACTTTTTGTACCTCTAAAGGTACATTTAAGGTCTAGCAAGGTAACAATTAGCCCTTGAAAGCAGCTAGATCCTGGCACTGATCCTAAGTTATACTCTGGATATCAATATGTTGCGGAAATAGAAAATGATTAAGTGCCACCTTTCAGCCATTATGGGAGCCAAAAGACTCAAGATTGCTGATATTGTTAGAGATGCTGGCATTAACCGAAATACTGTTACTCGCCTCTATCATGAAACAAATAACCGAATCGATTTTGATACTTTAGAAAAGCTATGCCGTTATCTAGATTGTCAGGTTGGTGACTTACTAGAAGTGATTGATGACGAACAAACCGAAGATTGATGTACTTAACCAGGTTCAGCCATTAGAAATAGTTATATTGAGCTGATGTTATTTCGCAAAGTGAAATGCATCTTTCTATTAGCCAGTAAATCCAATGTGGTCCCCACCTTGGTCCCTTTGTGGTCCCCAACTGTATCAATTGGCTTGTAGCACAACTGTAATTCTAATCGCCAGACACAGCAAAACACGCTCTTAAGCGCTTTATTTTCAAATATATAGATTGGGTATTACAAGACAGGAGGCTTGGAGCGGGCAGCGGGAATCGAACCCGCATCATCAGCTTGGAAGGCTGAGGTAATAGCCATTATACGATGCCCGCTTATTGGGTTTTGGCTTAGAGCCAAAGGTGATGTGCATCGAACAGTTGCTATATTGGCACAACTGGCAGGGAAAAGAAGTGTTGATTGCCAGTGCGTGACCCAGATCACAAACAACCGAGTCAAATGCTTAATAAACAACCACATAAGTACAGATAACGTACAACCTTTTGCTGTTTGGCAAGTCCGCAGTCAACAATTTCAGCGCCAAAAAAAGCCAACCTTTTGTTGGCTTTTCCTAACAAGACACAGTAAATCATTTTGAAGGGTACTCACCCGCTTTACCTTTGTCTGAATCACCCGTTACTGTCCAGTGCTCGTTCGAATCATATGCTTCATCGCAGATATCTAACGAGAAGCCCATATCCACGATTTCTTTTAATGTGAGGTTATCGGCAAGCTTTGCAATGTCGCCTGACTTATTACGTAGTTCCATATCCGTCTACCTTCTAATCAACGCCCTTTCACCACCTTAAATATAGTGGTCAAGCGCTCACTTGTCCTGCGAATAGGAAAAAGGCCCGCAAATTGCGGGCCTGAACTAAGTCTGTAGACATTAAGTGATGAGCTAATCAACCAGTTAAGTGATCGAAATTACATTTGCTGCCAAGGGCCACCAGCATTACCAGGCTGATTTCCTTTAGTCCACCACTTCGCTTTGTATGTTTGACCATTGAATGTTACTTGATCGCCACCTGAATAGGCTTTGCTTGCGCTCCACTCGCCCACACTCCCGTCATCAAATGCTTCCCAGGCAGAACTTTTACCCGGCTCTTCACCTTTGGTCCACCATTTCGCGGTATATTTCACACCATTGAACAGCACTGTATCACCAGTGTTGTAGACCTTATTTTGATCCCAAGTCGTTTGACCGCCGGTCGAATCGGCTTGTACTGTCACAGCAATCATCGCAGTTTCACTGGCAATGCCATCAGAAACAGTAACAGTCACATCAACAACGGTATCGACAGTGACAGTAGGTGCAACAAAAGTAATATCAGCACCAGTCTCGGTAGTTGCTACGGAGCCTTCAGAAGCAGTGAAAGTCAGTAGGTCACCATCGGCATCTTCCGCTTGGATACTGATCACTACGCTCTGTCCACTCTTCACAGTCGCATTCACCGGCGTAGTCAGTACTGGCGGCGTATTATCAACGATACCACTACCTTTGACGTTGATAACAACAGAACTCGTTGCAGACTGACGTCCATCAGATACTTCCACCGTAACTGTATCTTGCGTGTCAGTCGCAGTACTGGGGGCTTGATAAGTGACAGTCGCTGTACCATCACCGTTATCAATCACGGCTGCATTGGTCGCGGTAAAGCTCAGGGGATCGCTCTCTGCATCTGTCGCTGACACAGCAAAACTAATCACAGCACCTGCATCAACATTCTGCGAAGCTGGTACAGTCAAGGCGGGAGCCGTGTTTACCGTACCACCACCAGCAGAGAATACCTTGTCGATTGCTTCAGCCAATGGTGAGCTGAGGTTAGTACATTGCTTAAGCTTGGCACCATAGCTAACAAAGGAGCCCTCACACTTTATATCGCCATGTACCTGCCAGACAATAACACCGCCAAGCTGGTTATCGACAATATACTGCGCTTTTTTCTCGATCGAAGGCACATCGTCATAGCTCAGGAAGTATTTACCTTTTACAGCATACGGTACTTTAGCATTGACATCCCACTTATGCTCCCAGCCCGCGGACTGCATAATGTAGTTGTAGTTTGGCTGCCCTTCAAAGTCTTTCCAGTTATCTAGATCAACAGCTGACTCAGTAGGACCATCAACACTGAAGTTCACTGTACGTTTGTCTGTTGGCGCCCCAACATACGCCGTTGCTTCTGTCGTTTGAACCCCACGACCATAGAAAGCCGCACCGAAGTTGATTTTATCTGATGGGATCCCTTTCGCGGCCATCCATGCACGTAGATGGTCAAGTTGGAGATCCTGATATTCTTCTTCTGGGTATGGATATAGCGGTGCATTGTGCCCCGCGACATTGGACCACCCACCATTTAGGTCGTAGGTCATCATATTGAAGTAATCCATCGATGCGACCAAGCGTGGCCAATTATAACCTTCGAGTTTCGCTGTAGAGGCTGAAAATGCCGCTGTCAGCAACTTGTTAGGACCAATACGCTCGCGGATATCTTCTATTAATAGTTCAAAATTGCCGTAGTCTTCTGGGTTACCCTGGAAGTTCATTCCACCAGTTCCTGGGTATTCCCAGTCAATATCGATACCATCGAAGCCCAATGCCATCAATTTATCGACATCTGTCAAGAAACGGGCTTTTTTCACCGGATCCGCCGCCATTTCGGGGAAATGCTTTGACATACTCCATCCCCCCAATGATGCCATCACTTTCACCCCTTTCTGATGGGCAAGATCAATGAGGCCGGGAGCACCACCCGCTTTCTTAAGTGGGATAGGCATTTGGCCAGAAACACCGCTTGGCGTATGAAGCCAGCCGTTACCTGATTTAACAAAACCTTGCTCTTGAACTTTGCGCAGAGCATCGGCTTCCCAAGCTTCATTGCCCGGGAACTGATGGATATACTCTAATTCGCCCCACAAAATATGGAAGTCCCAGCTAGAGTATACGTCTGGGTGAAGTAATGATCCCGGCTCTTGATCCACGCTCGGTTGGTAGATATTTTTATTGCGTAGATCGCCGCTATGAAGTGAACCATCTTTAGCTACCCCAAAAAAAGAGAAGTTCAAAATAGAGTAAATATCCATATTGACGTTCAAGTGTGTTGCTTCACCTTTCACACTGAATCCAGCATTAGTCCCTTTCCATGCTTCCCACTGAGTAATATAACCAATGACATTCTTGTCATGGGTTGGAGCGGCCTGGACACTTGAGGCAGTGCCGACCATCAGCATGGCTGCCATAGCGCATGCCAACTTACTCAGGTGTAATCCCTTTTGCATTTTATTTCTCCACGTAATGGTTATTGGAAGTAAAAATTGAAGGCACATTTTTTTCGCCCTCAAAAAAGTTCCATTAAGTGTTAGCTAGGTTTTTATGATGTGTGAAAGCGAAGTGATACTTTTAGTGGCATTTTTAATGTCATCTCAAATCAATATGAAATAATCATGCAAGATAGCGACAAAACATCGATAGCCGTTCAAAATTCGCCCACATAGCAACACATTGAATGATAGAGGGGAAATATATCGCTTATCTATATGGCTAAAGATCAAAGTCCGACCATTTATCTACCGCCGCCTGTTCCATCCTCACCATTAACCGCTAAAATATACCGCTTGGGGCACCGCATGTTAGCGTGACTAATACTATTAAAAAGGGACTGGACAATGATTAAAGCAGCAACAAATCAATCTCAGGGGATGCTGTTATTTAAACTGACCCATCTGCAGTCTTTTGCCATCGGCACACTCAAGGTAAAAGAAATTGTTCCTTATACCCCGTTAACCGCAATCCCTCATTCGCACCCGACAGTCTTGGGTGCTGCGACCTTGCGCGGCGATACCCTCCCTGTTATTGATATGGCAAAAGCCGTGGGCTATCCCCCACTTTCTAAAGATGAGCTCAAAAACAGCTACATCATCATTACCGACTGCCGCCGTATGTTGGTAGGCTTTCTTGTGCGAGGCATTGACCGTATTACCGAATGTAATTGGCACAATATTGACTCGCCACCAAGTGCTCTAGGTAAGAATGTATTCGTTACCGGTGTTACCAAAGTTGATAATAAATTAGTCCAACTGCTGGACGTAGAGCTACTTCTGTCGAAAGTGTTTCCGGATAATCCTGATAGCTTACAACCCATTTTGACCGACATGGAACGTGAAGTATTGAGACCACTGAAGATTCTACTGGTTGATGACTCAGCAGTTGCAAGACGCCAATTATCCCAGGCTCTCGACAGTATTTCCGTACCTTATTTTATTGCAACTAATGGCCATGATGCACTTGAGATGCTCAAGCATGCAGCAGGAGCTGGCTCGCCATTTGACATCCTAGTCAGTGACATCGAAATGCCAGGGCTTGATGGTTATGAGCTTGCTTTTGAGGTACAGAACACAACTCAGCTCTCGCATGCTTATATAATTTTGCATACCTCACTTTCAAGCGAGATCAGCGTATCGCAAGCGCATCAGGTAGGCGCACATGAAGCTCTGACCAAATTTGAAGCCAATGAGCTCATCCATGCCATGCTTCGCGGCGCTGAAAAGAAGAACAGCTTAACTGTGGCATAAACACGATACCGTCAAATCCGGGAGCTATACACTCCCACATAAAAGCCAAATGTTCTTGTTTGGCTTTATAGCCCTCCTTTCCCTCAGCAAAAGCATCGTAATAAAAAGGTGAAATTAATCTTCACCAGTACGTTCTTTATTCCTGATTAAACTAATCTAATACCCATCCATTGAACATAGATCGAGTTTTCATCTTGGAGGCACTATGGGCGACTCATTAATCTTTGGTATTAACTTTCTATCAGGGCTATTCATCATCTTTATCGGGCTCGGTGTAGTAGCAGTGATATACATGTACATCGCCGACATCCGCCAGAACAAGCATGCTATCCGTCATAACTACCCTGTAATTGGCCGCTTCCGCTATTTATTCGAAAAACAAGGGGAGTTTTTCCGCCAGTATTTTTTTGCTATGGATCGAGAAGAGATGCCTTTCAACCGAGCGGAAAGAAGCTGGGTATACAAAGCCGCCAAAAACGTTGACCGGACTCTCGCGTTTGGTTCAACTCGAAGCCTTGAACCAACCGGTACCATCATGTTCATGAATTGTGCCTTTCCAACTCTGGAAGAGGATGCCGTTACCCCCGCCCCCATAACCATAGGATCCAACTGCCGCACTCCTTATACCACCACGTCAATTTTTAATATTTCAGGTATGAGCTACGGCGCGATATCCAAACCCGCAGTCCAAGCATTGTCACACGGCGCCAAAATAGCTGGGTGCTGGATGAACACTGGAGAAGGCGGATTAAGCCCCTACCACCTAGAAGGTGGAGCAGACATTGTCTACCAAATTGGAACAGCCAAATACGGCGTGAGGAACGCAGAAGGTCACCTTAGCAAAGAGAAGCTAGAAGAAGTCGCCGATCACCCTCAAGTCAAAATGTTTGAAATCAAAATGAGCCAAGGGGCTAAGCCCGGTAAAGGTGGGATATTACCCGGCGGTAAAGTCACCGCTGAAATTGCTAAAATTCGTGGCATTCCCGAAGGGCAAGACTCGATCAGTCCTAACGGACATATCGATATCCGCACTGTTGGTGATTTACTCGATATGATTGATTTCATCCGGCAGACCACAGGAAAACCCGTCGGGTTTAAATCCGTTATCGGCTCGTTAACTTGGTTTGATGAATTCTTGGAAGAAATTGAACGCAGAGGGAAAGACAGTGCTCCGGACTTTATTACCATCGACAGCGCGGATGGAGGTACGGGGGCTGCACCTCAACCGCTTATCGACTATGTCGGCCTGCCGCTAAAAGAAAGTTTACCGCTTGTTGTCGCCAGACTGGAAAAACACCAGCTAAAAGATCAAATAAAAGTCATTGCTTCTGGCAAACTGATCACACCATCAAAAGTGGCTTGGGCCATTGCCCTAGGGGCGGACTTTGTTGTTTCAGCTCGAGGTCATATGTTTGCCCTTGGTTGTATCCAGGCCCTGCAATGCAATAAAAACACCTGCCCAACAGGCATTACAACTCACAACAAGCGACTACAGCAAGGGCTCCATGTGGAAGACAAAACCCAACGAGTCGCCAATTACAATAAATACATTAATTACGGTCTGGGTGTGATCGCCCACTCCTGTGGAGTCACTAATGCGAGATTACTAAATAAGTCACACATTCGGGTAGTGACAGAGAACGGCTTATCCATTGCACTGGATAAGCTCTATGAGAACCATCAATAAGTTGTTGCTGTTAGTACAAACTCACCACACAAAATTGGGCAACAACGTTTCAATGAATTCAATGGTTAAATAAGCACCACTTCAAAACTTAATCTTTATATTCAGACTAAAATGAACGCCGTTTTAATATACTTTTAGCGACCAGCGCCTTTGAATACACTCAAGGGCGTATTTTCAACTGTTTTTACCTTACGCTGACATTTCCTGACCGAAGCCATGTCAAAGTAACCTCACTGACTGACAACATATTATTGAATCATGGTATCCCGCACACTCGCAGCTATTGCATTACTGACAGCATCCGCATTCTCTTTCGCTACCCCTGAGCTGCTTGTCCCTATTGAAGTCCAAAACATACAGCTTAACGCTGTAGAAACGCTCACCATCGATGGTGATATCAATGACAGCCTTCAATTACTAGTAGATAGCTCACTAAAAAACAAAAGCAGCGATTTCTACGTGATTGATGAAATATCCGAAGATACCTTCAACAATACCCTGACGGTTGTGATTACCCTATACAACCAACATCTATCGCTTCTGAGAGAAGATTGGTCCCTGAGTTAAAGACAAATGATAGGTAAGCAAAACAGCGCTCAAAGAGCGCTGTTTTTAAATGAGTCCTACTCCTTCTAAACACACCTGTTAAGTGACTGGCACAGATGCATGCTGTTCAAGCTTATGCTTCAAGATCTGCAAAGAGACAGGTTTTGACACAAAGTCATTCATACCAGCAGCAAAACATTTATCTTTTTCTTCTTTCACTACATTGGCAGTGAGAGCCACAATCGGGGTAAACCCTCCCGTTTGCTTCTCTATTTCACGGATCTGACGAGTCGCTTCAAAACCATCCATAACTGGCATCTGACAATCCATAAATATTACATCAAAGCGCTTCTCTTGGTATATGTCCACCGCGAGTTGGCCGTTTTCAACGACTTCAACAATCGCACCGGCTTTCTCCAACATCATCCTCGCCACTTTCTGGTTGATCAGAGTATCTTCAACCACCAACACCCTTACCGTTGGTTCGCCTTGCTGGGAAACTTCGCTGTTCTTAACGCTTTCTTTTAATGCTTCAGAACCATGAACATTACTGCCATCGACACGCTGTTTGGGTTTACTCTTCAACACAGGGTGTTGCACCGTGTCTTCTATCCCTTCCTTCATCACTTCTTGAGGTTGAGCACAAACAGTATTCTCATCGGAGCGTGATGGCACTGAATTAAGTACCCTTTCTTTATCTGCAGCGCCTGATTGTGGAGAGACCAACTTCAAAATCGCCCACTTCAAATGCGCATCTTTATAAGGCCTGGTGAGAAAAGATTTTATACCAAGACCTAGCGCTTTCTCTTCATCATTCATTTCTGGCGCTGCAGAAATCATCATTAACTTCGGACAATTAACCCCAAAATGCCGCTGCAGCAGCTTGGCTAGTTCAAAACCATCAAGCAGTGGCATATACTTATCAATGATCACCACGTCGAAACCTCCCCCTTGTATCATGGCCTTTTCAGCCATCGGGATAGCCATATTAGGATCGAGGCAACTTACCGCTTTTGCACCAAAGGCTTCAAGTTGCACCGTTGTAATACGCATATTCAACATACTGTCGTCGACAAGTAGAAAGTTCAGCCCTTCAAAAATAGATCGCTCTTCTACAGGAATAGTCACTTTTTCAAATGGTAAGTCGATCACAAAAGAGAAAGTGCTACCTTCGCCGGGCTGACTTTCAACGCTGACCTCCCCTCCCATCAGCTTGACCATTTCCCGGCAGATCGCCAACCCCAAACCTGTGCCACCATATTGCCTTGTCGTACTGCCATCTGCCTGCTGAAATTTTTCAAAAATTGTGTCTTGCTTATCCTTTGCAACTCCAATGCCTGTATCAGCGACTGAAAATTTTACTCGACAATAATCCTTCGTGCTTTTCTGTTGCTCTATAGTAAGTGAGACGTGTCCTTTCTCGGTGAACTTAATCGCATTACTCACTAAATTATTTAAGACTTGCCTCAACTTAGCCCCATCCCCAGCTAGCATAGGGCTAATACTTTTTTCAACCGAACATGTAAAATTCAGTCCCTTCTCTGCCGCCTTGACTATAAACAGGGACTCAACTTCTTTGTTCAACTCAAATACATTTAACGGGACAGTCTCCAGCTCCAGTTGGCCCGCTTCAATTTTTGAAAAGTCGAGGATATCGTTGATCAAATCAAGCAGAGACAATGAAGAAGTGTGCAGCATATTGATATACTCTTTTTGTACTGCTGACATCTCCATCTCACGCATCAAGCCCGATAACCCAATGATCCCATTCATCGGGGTACGAATTTCATGACTCATATTGGCAAGGAATTCACTTTTTTTGAGGTTTGCTTGCTCTGCGATTTCCCTTGCAGCTTCTAACTCCCTGTAGTGGTGTCGGATGTGTTCTGCGGAACGATTGTACTGCGTGGCTAAGGTCGTAATTTCATCATCAAACCAGCGCTGCGTTAACTTCACAGGGAGCGGAACATTTTGTTCATCAAACTTGGTAACCGAAATAGACATCTTCATCAGCGGCTGAACAACAAGCCGGTATGCAATAAACCAAATGCAAACGCAGATAAAGAATATTTGGAAGCTATGACCAAATAGCAGCAATAGAAACGTATCATAGAGATTCTGATAAACTGGCTTGAGATCTGATTGGACTACTAAGGTTCCCAGAGCAAACTCTTTCTTTCTTGTTTGATGGGACAACGGCCACTGCCGTTCTATAACACTATCAGTAAGGGGCTCTCCAAGTTCGAGGATTATTTGATCACGGTCGAAAATTTTGACGTAAGAAATGGAAGACAGGCTCAACACCCCTTTTGCCTGCGTCGTTAACAACTCGCGGTCTTCCACCCACAAGCTCGACGTCAGACTGGACTGGTAACTATCCTGGATTTGGATAAACCGATTGTCTATCTCTTTTAACTCACCTTTATACTCTAGATACAAACTCAGCGTAGTTGACAATAAAGTAAACAGGGAGCTCAACAAGACAATCAAAAACAATAACTGCTTAGCCAAGCTCAGCTGACGAATTTTTTTTAACGATCTTGTCACGTCCTTCATCCTTAAACTCGCATCTTCCTATTCCTCTACTAACCTAATAATAGACCTTCAAAATGGAATAATTAGACAAGGATAGAAAATGGATAAAAAAACAATATTTTCGTTAGGTTTCGTGTTCACCCTCCCACTTTATACTACCGAAACCAATGCTGAAGCAGTCAACTATTATGTCATTGCTAAACAAGCCGAACCTTTTCAGATTGAAAGCGGGAATAGTCACGAAGGTATTGTTACCGATATTGTCAAAGCCGTATTCGAGCAAAGCCAATACAATATAAAATACCACACCTATCCCTTCAACCGCATGATAACCTTGCTTGAAGCAGGGGAAGAAGCAAACTGGATTACCTATGGTAGCCCTAATTGGGGAGGCGTCCAGGCCAAAAATCTATCTGACTCCCCGATATACAATGTTCAACATGTGTTAGTCAGTAGCAAAGCAAGTCCATTTAACTTCAACACAATGCAAGACTTGGAAGATAAAGTCATTGTCTTGTTACATGGCTTTGACTACCCAGAGCTTATGCCTTATATCAAAGATGGAGCAGTCGATGAACTCAGGGTTAAAGACTATAGTGCTGCCTTTAGGGTGATAAATAAAATCCCTGGAGATACCGCCTTTGTGGAAATGGAATCGCGAATTAAATATAACTTAAAAAAACAGGATCAGGATAAAGCAAATTACATTCTACAACCTTTTAATACGGTGATCCCTGACTACCCCATTTATCTTGCATTTGATCCTAAAATGGATGAAGAACTACAGGCATTTATCAATAAAAGATTAAACATATTACGATCAACAGGAAAGATTGATATTATTGTTAAAAAATATTTATAATCACTCAGCAATGATAGAGCAACTAATTAATTTTAAGCCATCTTATTCAAGATGGCTTTATTACACTCATTTTATTTCATTTCTCAATGCATTATTTAATGAATGTATTATCAAACATATGCCCTAATTTATTGGCTTTAGTTTTCAAGTAGCCCTTATTGTGTGGGTTATTCCCCTCTTGCAATGGCACACGCTCCGCTATGTTTATTCCTGCCTTTTCCAAAGCTTTAACTTTTCTCGGGTTGTTTGTCATTAGTTTGACTGACTCAATATTTAAAAAGCTCAACATTCCCTTACAGAAAGAGTAATTTCTCATGTCAGCAGCAAAGCCGAGTGCTTCATTGGCTTCGACAGTATCTGCACCGTTATCTTGAAGATGATAAGCACGAATTTTATTAATTAGCCCAATTCCTCGGCCTTCTTGCCTTAGATAAAAGAGCACACCACTACCAGCATTTACGATATTCTCCATCGCCCTTGATAGCTGAAAGCCGCAATCGCAACGGGCGCTAAATAAAGCATCACCGGTCAAGCACTCAGAATGCAAACGTATCAATGGTGGCTCACCATTTTTCAGATCACCATAGACAAGTGCAAGGTGCTCTTTTCCTGTTGCATGCTCTACAAAACCGTACATCCTAAACGTGCCCCATTGGGTTGGAAGCTTCGCACTATCAACAAAGTGGACATAGTTAAACGGCTCCTGCTCAGCGAAGTAATCCCTCACTTCCATGAGTATCTTGCCAAGTTCATTTTGACCTCTGCCGTCACCGCCATCCCCCCAGTAGCTATCTTTATGGGAGTGCTCCGTCAATAGCTTATCACCAGTACTTACCAGTAAATGGGTAAAATGTGGGTTCTGACGAAATTTTTCAAAAACGATATATCTCATCACCGAATGACGAACATCTATCCAGTCCGTCTTTACTAAATGTGCATACTTTCTACTTAACAGAAATGCTTTATCAGGGGTTGAGGATTGTAATATTTCTTGTTGAATAGAGGTGTCAGTGAACTTCTGAGCTTGGTAATAGTGTTCACTGGTAGGCCAAATAACGTCACTTAACTGAATCGGACTATCGGCAAAATTTGATAAAAATCCATAATCTTCGTTGGGCTCATAAAACTGAATTTCTTCAATCATTCATTGCACTCCTAATAAATGAACAATTACAACTAATGATATTGTAATGCCTCCTTTTGCGTACAATTAAGTATAGTTAAAGTATGATAACCACAACAAAAAAGTTAAACTATTTTATTAGCCAATAATTCACAAAAAATTAAAAGTCATTCTAATTTAATAAGTTACAGATAAACTTTTGTTTATTATCCAATAAATCTCACCATAAAATAATTCTTAAGTATTAGAAAGTCTGCCTTCTCAAATAGTCAGTGAGGGCACATTGCGTTCAACAATAAAGTATGGGCATTAAAGAAAAGGAAGTAAGAAGCATATAAAAAACGGCACCAAGATAGCTCTTGATGCCGTGTTCATGTCTTTTTCAAGTACCAAGCCTTAAACTCAATATTTAAGGCTTCGGCTACATTATTCGCTTTCAGGTGCAGTGCGTTTACCGGTCATAAACTCTTCAAGCACTTCAGGTGTCAGTTCACCTGCTTCTTCTAAGCGCTTTAATTCTTCAACAATGCGCTTTTGCTCGTCAATAGAAGGGATAGCCAATTCAGGCTCTTGCTCGATATCTTCTGGAATAGAAATATTGTCTAGCATCATTTCACTCTTGTTTTGCAGTACATACATTCAAACTGGAGGCAGTATACATGATTTGCAACAAGAAATATTGATCAAGACACATCAACTAAACTGGCCTATGACCAACTCTGTTTCCACCAACACCTCGTAGTCATGATCATGCTTGTGTATAACATACAACTCGACCTCTCCTAGTTTTGGGTGCTTAAAGTGATAATGTCCATCAGGAAGATGAGTACTGCCATCCCCTTGAAAAGTTATCACAAAGTGTTCAATAAACCGGCCGAGATCATCAAAACCGTGCCGAGGTTGCTGAGTGACCTCGCTGACGGTGAATTCTGCCTCGTGGCCAGATTGGTCAAACACCTTAACCTGCTCGCCAACTAATTTTTGTACGTTATCCATCGACATTGGGTTTTTAGACATTGCGTTAGCCCCTCAACATTCATTCTTCTGTCTTTAAGCGTAAACCACTCCCCCTAAAAAACCACAAAGGGCGCCATTAGGCCCCCTTTATCGTTACATCAACCGGTTAAATCGAGTCATTAAATCAATAGCTGTCGTCATACTCCGGATAAGCGTCACGCTGGCGTGCGATACGGCGCTTTTTCTTCTTTGATGATTGGTCGAAATCTTGAAAATCACCTTCAAAATCGAAGTTGTGTTTTGACTTAGACCCTTTAGAGAATTTTTGATCTAACTTAGCCATGCTTGTTTCCTGAAACCATTCCAGAGTAAATAACAAATACAGATTAATTGAACGCTGGCAACGACACATGCCAACAGCAAAATATCACTACCAAACCTTATCGAAGTGTAACTTTGGATTATGACAAAAATACTAAATACCATCGGACCGGCGACAAATAGTATCAAGGTCATCAATCCCATAATGCCATTTGTGATATACATCTATATTCTCGTATCGCTATCTCCTCCAACTTAGAGGAGATGTCGAGAGAATAGGAGATCACCACATTTTATGTACAACAAGTAATTTTACTGCCGACGATTAAATATTCTGATACCCACAACAATCCGGTTGTAGCTACACACTTTCAATAATTTGGTTAAATGGCACCGCTAGCATAGACTCCAGCATCTCGGCTTTTTCGGTATCTTCTCGCCATACCAGATACAACGACTGCTCCATCACTGGTGCTTCTTCCACAGGGAACAACAAACCGTCCTGCACACTGGCAGCCACAACGGGGGAAGGTAGGAAACCCACACCGTTATTGTTGATCAAAAACTCCAACGCCATCTTGCTCGAATGGGTATGCATAATTGGCGTCTTCTGAAGCTCGACAATCCGGCTATGCTCAACCGAAAAGCGCGTGCCCCAATCGAGATACACCAACGGAAGTGACTTAACCCTCTCCATCGTGCAACCTTTTTCTTTGGTCACTAACTGCAACTGATAATCACGTACCTTAGTCACTTGCAGGTTTTCAATCTTGGGCGGCTCAGAGGTGATTGCCACATCGACGCTTTTATCCAACAGTTGCTTTGCCAAACTTTGACGGGGAATAGATTCCAGTCGCAACGCTAGCCCATCAACATGCTGATAGATCCGACTTATCCAATCTGAAATACCGTCGAATTCCCAGAACAATGATGAGGCCCCAATCGTCACTTGCTGGTTAAGCGTCTCAGTCAATGCCACATCCTGCCTTGCCCGTCCCCAGGTTTGCAAAATAGCTTCTGCATAAGGCTGGAGACGTTCACCGGCGGCAGTCAGATGCACGTTACCGCGCTGACGGGAAAACAAGTCATTCCCCAACTGGGTTTCAAGCTGGCGTATACGAAAGCTCACCGCAGACTGCGTTAAAAACAAATTATCTGCTGCACGACCAAAATGGCGTGTTTTGGTTACTTCAAGAAAGGTTCTAAGGAGTTCTGTGTCCACTAGCGTCCTCGACGACGAAGATTAAGGGTTAAAGGAAGCATAATACATCTTGATGTCATTTCATCTTAATCAAAAATTTTAATCGATACGACGAAAAACTTTTGATTTACAAGATCAACAACCTGAAAGAATATCAGCGCAAATCACGTTTGGAAGCATATTCAATGAGAAGTGTAGGCAAATTTTACGACGATAAAAATTTCCCACGAGGTTTCAACCGCTCAGGTGTTTTCACCATTGGCGAAGCTCAAATACTCGAAAACTTTGGTCGCACTATGCGTGGCCTCGCTGATGGTTCATTGATACCGGAAACGGTTAATGAACAAGAGTTTCTTGTCGATATCAACGGCAGTAGAGAGATTCAAACCAGCTATGCCAAGTGCTGGTCAAAATACGTGAACAAAACCACTAACAAAGTACGTAGTTACACCCTGTGCGTTTCACAACGAAAACAGAACGCTCACGACTTTGATGATGACGATGTCGAGACTGACATCGAGATCTAAACTGAGTAAAGCACTTTTGCTCTCACTATTAACTATTACGAATAAGCCATCCACCCTTTGTGCGATGGCTTACTTCTTTATACCCCTGTCAACGTTGACAGTAATTAGGCGACTGCTATGAAAATTTGTTTTGTTATGTATCCGTGGGACAAAGTTGAGCCAGAGAATGACTCGACACTGCGTCTGATCCACGAGGCTGCCTCACGCGGTCACACGGTAGCCATTACAACACCGAATAATCTGACCATGCGACACAGCACGGCTATCGCATTTTGCCAGGTGCTGAAACAGACGGAGGTATCTAGCAATATCCCGAGTTTTTACCGCAAAGCAGAGTTTCGTAAAGTCCAGTTACCGTTGGCAGGTTTTGATGTCATCTTTATGCGTGCTAACCCGCCGCTTGACACCATGGCACTGAACTTCCTCGACTCGGTTCGTGATCACACCTTTATCATGAACGACATCGACGGACTGCGTGTGGCAAATAACAAGCTGTACACGACATCGCTGCCTGATCCGAACAATGAGTTCATCCCGGTGACCCATGTATCGAAAAACCGTGAATACTTAGAACGCGTGCTGGAAGAAACCCCGAATGATCGCATGATCATGAAGCCGCTGAATGGCTACGGTGGTAAAGGCGTTATCTTGGTAGAGAAAAGCGCCAAGTCGAGCGTAAAATCGCTATTGGACTTCTACATCGGGGACGACAAGAACTACGTCATCCTTCAGGACTACATCGAAGGTGCTGAAGAAGGTGATGTACGTATCATGATGCTAAACGGTGAACCTATCGGGGCAATGCGCCGCGTGCCAGCCAAAGGTGATGTGCGATCCAATATTCATGCTGGCGGTAAAGAAGTGAAGCATGCATTGACCAAGCAAGAGCTACGTCTGTGTAAACACATTGGCCCAAAACTGGTTCGCGATGGTCTTTACTTTGTAGGCTTGGATGTTATCAACGGCAAACTGGTTGAAGTAAACGTGTTGAGCCCAGGTGGTATTACCCGTATCAACCGCTTGAACCGTACAAAGTTGCAAGTTCAAGTTATTGATTTTGCTGAAACCGTTGTCAAGGCAAAAGAAGTCAGCATTACACGTAAAAATGAATTTCGTCAGGTGATTGCCGATGCTACAACTTTCTGAAGCGGAGATTCTGGAAAGGATCCAGCAGCAAATTCCGTTTGAAGCCCAGCTTAACGATGGAAGCTTGACTATTCGCATCAGCGAGTATCAACCTTACATTGCTACTGCTATCCATCATGGTCACCGCTTGCGCGGCGACCTAATGCCAAACTGTTTGCTCACCGAAGAAGAGCGCTACTTCGAGGAAGATCCCTTCACCGGCGATTTCATTTCCTCGCTGCCTATCGTTCTTCAAGGTGAAGACTCGCGCTACGAGTACGACTTAAACCGTGCGCCTGAAAACTGCATCTATGATGAAGCATGGGGCAAACCGGTTTGGCAAACGGCACTCACCGATGAAGAGCGTGCGGTTTCGCTGGCAAAGCATAACGGCTATTACCGTATTCTAGCGTGTCTGATTGACACGCTGGAAAGCCAGTTCGGTCTTTGCCTGTTGTATGATGTTCATTCGTACAACTACCAGCGCATTGACCGTGATGTCCCTGTGTTCAACCTCGGCACAAGGCAGGTCAACACGCGTCGCTGGCGTAAAGAAATTGACAGTTTGGTCGGTAAGCTTCGCAACATCGAGCTACCTAACATTGAGATCACCGCCGAGGTGAATGATGTTTTCCAAGGTATGGGTTATCAAGCCAGCTTTGTAAAAAGCAATTTCGCCAATACGCTGATCATGCCACTGGAAGTGAAGAAAGTCTTCATGGATGAGGCACGCGGTGAAAGCTTCCCGTTGGTTATCGATAAGCTACGCGCTGAGATGAAAAACGTGTTGACTGAGCACGCTGCTGAAACCATTTTGCGCCGTACTAAGATCAAGAAGCTGACAGGCAGCCACGTATTGGCTTCTAAGCTACCGCGTGAAGTACTTAAGCTCGATCGCCAACTGTTTTCGATTGCAAGGGGAGTGAATACGCTTAGCTATATCAATCCGCTTAATATCAAACAGGAAAAACGCCGGTTCTTGCACCGTCCTTATGATTACCAGCTTAACTTTACCTATAGGCAGCTGGATTTGGATCCGTTCAAGTTCCGCGAACAGCTATACCGTTTACCGGTGGAAGATATTCGCGATGCGGATATCCAGGCGATGTACCGCAAGGTGATTGATCAGCTGGCCGTTCGTATCGACTTGCTGACCAGCATTGGGAGCGATGAGTTTCTATACAATTCGCTGCGCTACTATGGCCAGCCGGATCAGAACGATATCGCCAATGCGAACTTTATCTTGCACGCCTGTGAATATAGCGAGCCTGAAGAAGAAACCATTTCAGCCCAAGAAGCAATTCAGGCCTTCAAGCAGGCCGCAGATGAATATGGGGTGAAATGTAAAATTGCAGGCTCTAAGCAGCTGATCGCACGCGCGATGGTGAGTGGCCGGACAATCAAAGTTAACCAAACGGCAAAATTCAACCGTAAGGACCTTGATGCGCTTATCCACCATGAACTAGGAGTTCACCTAGTGACCAGCGCAAATGCCGATATGCAGCCGTTGAAAGTGCTTAAATTGGGTTTACCGGGTAACACCCATACCCAAGAAGGCTTGGCGATATTGTGTGAGCATTTGTCGGGAAGCTTCCCACTACACCGTTTAAAAACGCTGGCATTACGTGTAGTGGCCGTCGATATGATGGTCAAAGGTGAAAGCTTTAATGAGACCTTCCATGTGCTCAAACATGATTACGGGATCAGTAATGATCAAGCCTTCACCATTACGGCTCGCGCGTATCGTGGAGGAGGCTTCACCAAAGACTACCTCTATCTGAAAGGATTGAAAGATGCATTACATGCCTATGCCAATGAAGATCTAACATCGTTGTTTATTGGTAAAACCGGTTTTGAGTTCAAGCCATTGCTTGATGAGTTGATCACCCGTGAGATCCTCAAAAAACCGGCTTATATGCCGAAAGCACTAGCAATGACGGATACCAGCGATCCTATCATCAGCTACATGCTAAAATGCATTAAGTAACTTCTGCTTAAAAAACAAAAAGCTGCGAGGATCATTCCTCGCGGCTTTCTGTTATATCAATTTACTCACACTCTTTTTGCTCGTAAGCAATGACAGAAACAATCGCACCGTCTTGATCGCTGATGGCACAAATGCGGCCAACACCGGGAATATCTTTGGGCTCATAGACAATACATCCGCCCGCAGCCTTCGCAGCTTCTATCGTAGCATCAACATCATCAACCGTAATATAACTACCCCAGTGGTTGGGAATATTTTCATAGCCGAGTGGTTTGCCCATGATACCGCCAACAGGTTGACCTCCCGCTTTGACAATATGGTAAGTCCCCTCCTCCATTGGCATAGCTTCAACTTCCCAACCGATGACTTGGCGGTAAAACTCAATCGCTTTTTCAGGGTCATCTGTCATTAATTCAGTCCAGCTAAATGCGCCATGCTGCTCGAAAACATTTGCCATCCGTCTCTCCTTATCAACGTGCACACCTGATATAAAGCTAGCCCAAATCAGCCAATTTTCCCTTCTAATTAAACCGTTCCCTAAATACCACTCCTAGACAAAAAAAATACAGTACCAAAATTTAATATTCTGTTTTTCTGAGTTTTTGACAATTCCGGCGCTTTGTATATCTCTGTATGAAGGATACGATATACCGATAAAGTAAAAGCAAACAGACTAGGTGTTTAGAATAAATATGGACAATATCCAACGGGCACTGGACGCCTACAATAGCCCCAGTCGCCACAACTTCAATTTAGGCGGCAAAGCCGTTTCGAACCTTGAAGCCGTGCAGCATTACTTATCTAAAGCTTTGTGCTTGGCGAAGGATACCGGAAAAGCTGATATCCTCATGACCTTAGCCAATATGAATAGCTTCCAAGGGAATATAGATCACGCGATAAACTGCTACAGTCAGGCGCTGTTAGCCGCTAGTTACCAACAGTCAGTCATGCTTCATGGCTACCTTGCGGTATGGCATCACTATCAAAAAAAACTGCTGCATGTCGCTGAACATATCGAACAACTAGCACATATTGATAATCAATGCGCCCAAGCCGTCTCTGACGTCATTACTATTATTGAAAGCAACCTGAGGCAGCCTATCTGTTATCGACACCAGCCCATTGACTCGGTTCATGTTCCAACTCCACGCCATGCCATTGTGACGCTAGGCTATAAGCTCAATAACGACGGCTCTATTGCTAATCCATTGATACAGAGACTGGAACACACTCTCAAGCTTGCCACCCAGTCACCAGACAGCTTAGTCATTGTCACTGGTGGTGTTGAGACTGCAGGTATAACCGAAGCCGAACAGATGAAAGCCTGGTTGGTCGAAAATGGAATTAACGGCAGCAGAGTAATTAAAGAAGATAAAGCGGCCAACACCATAGAAAACGCCCAGCACAGCCTAGAGATTTTGCAACGTCATCAAATCCAGCACACCACTTTGGTTAGCGCATCAATTCACGTGCACCGCTCACAAATACTGTTCGAGACCATTCAGCACAGCCAGAAACGAGTCGAAGAACAAAGACAAGGCTCTCACACGGCTTTTGACCATCTCGCCGTTACCGATGGATTATCACCCACTGACTTCCCGACAGGACAAACACGCATCAATTGCTACATTGATGCACTGCGGGGTTATGGGTTGGCAGCGTTTGTTTGTGGCGAGTATCGGCAAATATGATCAAAGATAAAAAGAAGGCCCGTCATGGGCCTAATTTCCAAACCCCTCGCGGGCCGGTGAAAATTAATAATAAAACCCTTCATACTGGGTATATTCAAAAGGCTCTAGCTCGTACTTACTTTCAAGGAAAGTAATAAGGTCAACCAAGTCTGTAACTGTCATTACGTCGTTATAACTTGGCATAATAGACTCACCCGAGCGCATGACTTCTTCAGGCTCATACCCCTTGGCAATTCGGTGTGATGGATTAATAACAGAAACGACCAGTTCCTGGTATTTCTTCAGGCTCGGTACCTTACCGCCCAACGCGACATTGACACCGGATTCATCCAGCACTTCAGGGCGCTCATAGCCTTCCATAGTATGGCAGCTCAAGCATTGATAGTGTCGGAACAATTCTTCACCGTGAGCGACGTTACCCTCAGGCAGCGTAAACGTAGCAGTATTTCCGCGTTCTGGCGGTTCACAGCCGGTCAGTGCAACGGTCAATATAGTACCAACTAGCAATGGGAAAACTTTCATAAATCACCACCTGTTTTTTGCTTAGATTTGTCAGCAGATTCTGTGGCTATGATAAGTGTAGAAGGAGATTGAATGAGAGAGTTGCCAGATCAGCAGCTATTTAATGCCTAATTGATTAAAATCAAAAACCAGCCTGCAGGCTGGTTTTTTATGCTTATTTGCCTTGCTAGAAGCCTTAAATTACGCCAAGTTCTCGCAGACGTTCCATCAAGTAACTGTTCGCCGTATGGCGCTCTGACAGCACAACGTCAGGCTTCGGGTGAAGGAATAGCGGCAATGAAATACGCGCTTTGGTCTTATCCGCACCTTTAGGGTTAATCACTCGGTGAGTCGTTGACGGGAAGTAACCGTCAGATGCTTCTTGTAGCATGTCACCAATATTAATGATTAAGTTACCAAAATCACATGGTACATCTAACCAATTACCTTCTTTTGTCAGTACCTGAAGTCCCGGCTCATTCGCTGCAGGAAGTACCGTCAAAAGATTAATATCTTCATGCGCGCCAGCACGAATAGCACCTAGTTCTTCATCACCTTTTAATGGCGGGTAGTGAAGCACGCGTAGCAAGGTCTTTTCACTGCCATCAATCATTGATGACAAAGGCTGGGAGTATAGCTCTGAAACGTTAACCGGGGAGTGTTCTTCTACCCAGCCTAGCAGCTGACTTGCTAGCTTATTGGCTTCTTCATAGTAGTGTTGTAACTCGGCTTTCAGTGCATCAGGGCACTGACCCCAAGGGTAGTAGTGAAAATACTCTTTGATGTCTTTTTTGCTATGCCCTTTGGCGACTTCAGAGACTTCTGAAGGGAAAAAACCATCCTGAGTATCAACATTAAAGCGGAAGTTTTCTTTCTCTTCCGTGTTAAAAAAACCGTCCCAATTATCATATATTGACTGAACAAGCTGCTGCTGGACCGGGTGGTTTTTCAAAACGCCAAAACCCGTATTTCGAAGTGACTCAACAAAACGCTCGGCGGCATCGGGCGCGTTATAATCTACAGCTTCCAATTTCATGTTTTTATCTTCTTCTATCTGACTGACTAACTCGTTATTTTTATACCCAAGTGACTTCACGTTGCTTGGTATCTATCACCGACGTAATCGGTTGCATTGCATTTTATCGTTTGCACTTACTCACCAACACCGCCAATTAGGAAACAATCTGTTTACAGTAATAAACAAAAAAAAGCCTCTGCATAAGCAGAGGCAATACCAGCAAATAACAAACACTTTTGAATCGCCTTCAATATAGCGGCAGCAGCAAACATAAACTTACCATTATGCGCCACCACCGCGAATTGCCAGCAGATAGTGTATTTTACTGACTCACTTTTTCTTGAATGATGACAACGATACCCTCGACCCTTATTACTTCAACCAAGGTGCCTGCAGGTATGTTGGACTCTGATTTAGCAGTCCACGTCGTATCACCGAGCTGCAAGCGCCCTTGCCCGAGCGGAAAGTCATTTTCCAGTACGCACGTTTGGCCAACTAATTGCTCGGAGCGTTGATTCAAATTGCGCTGCTCGTCACCGGCTTTATCTTGTTTGTGCTGGTAACGCCACCACAACCATGTCGTGAACAAACAAAAGACAGCAAAGGTCATCCATTGCATTTCCCAACCTAACGGTAGGAAGAACAAGATCCCTCCTACCAACAAAGCCGAGACGCCTAGCCATAACAGATAACCTGCGGTACCTAGTAATTCCAATAGCAACAAAACCAGCCCCAGCGCCAGCCAATGCCAGATATTCATTTGCTCAAGTAACGTGATCATGCCTGCTTACCTTTCTCTCCTTCTTTACTACTCCCTGACTGGCTGAGGATTTCAGTGATACCCGCAATTGACCCCATAAGGCCAGTCGCTTCCAGAGGTAACATAATAACTTTACCATTCTCAGCTTGGCCTATCGTTTTCAACGCATCAGTATATCCTTGGGCAATGAAGTAGTTCACAGCTTGAAGATCCCCGTTGGCAATGGCATCGGACACCATAGCCGTCGCTCTGGCTTCTGCCTCTGCCGCTCGCTCCCTAGCTTCTGCTTGCAAAATAGCGGCTTGCTTATCACCTTCCGCCCGCAAGATTGCAGATTGCTTGTGACCTTCAGCTCGCAAAATTTCAGCCTGTCTAACCCCTTCAGCTTCCAGAACCTCTGCTCGCTTATTACGCTCAGCTTTCATCTGTGCATTCATTGCTGAAGTAAGATCAGCCGGCGGCTGCACATCTTTTATTTCTATACGAGTGACTTTAACCCCCCAAGGGTTTGTAGCCTGATCAACAATGGTCAGTAGTCGACCATTAATGGTATCTCGCTGTGATAGCATCTCATCGAGTTCCATCGAACCCAGTACAGTACGGATGTTGGTGAGAGTAAGGTTACGAATGGCATGTTCAAGATCGGTCACTTCATAAGCGGCTTTCGGCGCATCGATGACCTGCACGAAACACACCGCGTCAATGGTCACATTGGCGTTATCTCGTGAAATAACTTCTTGCGCCGGAATATCCAGCACTCGTTCCATCATATTGATCTTGTTACCAACTTGGTCGATAAAAGGCACAATCAAATTCAAACCAGGACGTAGTGTTTTGGTATAACGTCCGAACCGTTCAACGGTCCATTCACTACCCTGTGGAACGGTTTTAACGCCTGAAGCAATAAATACAATTGCTACGACGATAAAGATACCGACAGTGACCAAAGTATCGTACGGCATGTTGCTCTCCTTAATAAACAACGTTCAGTTAATAACCAGAATACCGTATGCAACTATTTCAGTACAATGGCTACCTCTCTGAATTTCAATAAAAAAGCCCCACAGTCGTGGGGCTTCGCTAACAATCAGTGGTTTTCAAACCTGGAAACGACCAACTTGCTGCCGCAATTTCTGGCATTGCGTTGCAAGTTGTATAAAGGCTTCTTCCGTTGCACTTACCTTCCCGACCACTTCTTGACTTTTATCCGCTATTTTTTGGACGTTCTGGCTAATATCTTCACTCACTTGGCTCTGCTGGTTCGCAGCAGTCGCAATTTGCAGGTTCATTTCGTTAATCACTTCGATAGAGTGGCTGATGAGATCCAAAGATTCATTGGCAGTATTTGCCTGGCTCACAGTTGTAATTCCACTCTCACGACTACGCTCCATTGCAGCTACCGCTTGCTTAGCCCCATGTTGCAAACGCTCAATCATCGTTTGAATTTCGCCGGTACTCATTTGTGTTTTGCTCGCAAGTGAACGTACTTCATCAGCTACAACCGCAAAGCCTCTTCCCTGCTCACCGGCACGGGCCGCTTCAATCGCCGCGTTCAACGCCAGTAAATTCGTTTGTTCGGCAATGCCACGGATGACATCCAGAATAGAGGCAATATTAGCAACATCACGCTCTAGCTCGGTGATCACCTGGTTAGACCCTTCAATATCCTCAGATAATTGGTGAATAGAACCCACCGCATTTTCGAGAACGTTTTTGGCTGCTTTAGACTCTTCACTGGCATGCTGACTCGCTTGTGCAGCTTCACGTGCGTGCTGACTGACATTATCGCTGGTCGCACTCATCTCATGCACTGCGGTGGCGACATGGGCGCTTTCTTCCTGTTGCGCGTTTGCATGAATAGCAACATTTTTGGTTTCATTCTGAATATCTCCAGTGGTTTCTTGTACAACCTGTAATGTCGCCGAGACATCTATAATCGTATGATGAATTTCGGAGACAAACGCATTGAAACCTTCGCCAAGCTGTCCGACTTCGTCCTTGCTACTTACTTTGACTCTCTGCGTTAAATTACCATCCCCACTGGCAATATCATTCATGGCTACAGTGAGCTTCTTAAGTGGAGAAATAATGATACTGGACAACAGCCAAGTCCCAGCTAGGGATACCAAAGCCGTAACTATCACTCCCACCTCTAACAGAATTGTGGCCCAGTCGACTTTATCTACCAACTCCTGCTTTACTGACGCTTCTTTTTGTTCGATCGTCGATCTCAGCAACATGAACTCATCAACTAAAGCGGTAAAACCTTCGTTCATTGTTTCACGGTTGGTAAAATAATATTCCTCTGCCTGAGATGGGTCATTAACGATAATTGTGTAATGCTTAACAAGCAGTTGATATCTGGATTGAATCGCATTCAGAGCAGCTTGGTTACGACCAGCAATTGAACCGTCGGCAACCAGTGACTGCGCTGATAATAACCTCCCCAGCGCCTTCGGCTCGTTATCTTCAAACAGCTCGATGTGATAAGCAAGAAAGCCCTTATCACCCGAGGCAAGTACGACCCCCTGAGCAGCGGTATTTAATTGATAAAGATCTCGATATCCCTGATCCATTTGCGCCAATGTCGGTTCAATCTTATGGTCTAGAAAATAATTAATTTGCTTTTGGTCAATGGAGACTGATACTACAAAGGCAAAAAACACCACGAACATGGTGACAGCAAAAATGACGGGGATCAGAAACTTCCAACGAAAGCTTAGATGGTGAATCCAAGACATAGCACACTCCAAATGTATTATTATTTACCTATATCTGTATCAATAACCTATTACCGTTTATTTGTTATAAAAAACACAGTAAAAAGATTAAAAATCAGCAAGGTATATTTTGAAGTATCATTTTAACACCCTCCGATAGTCGCACTTATTTCCTCTACAATTTATGTAACTAAACTCATTACAAAATATATCTTCCCACTCAAGTTGAGACACCGCTGACTCAACTTCTGTTATTCCCCCCCCTAGCCACCCAAAGCAACTAAACGCTACGCTTAACAAACAAACCCGCACGAGTTAACAAAACACACAAAAACCACACAAACAAATTCCATTAATTACATCGTTATGGTCTTATCAATAGTAAAAACAGACACATACAAAGGTTATCTAGTGATGCGCTCAACACCAATAGTTAACACTAACCACCAGCCAAACCTCAATCAGGAAGTAACCTTCCCAGAAGGTGAACAATTAGTCTCAACCACTGATCTTCAAGGGGTTATTACGTACAGTAATGCCGCTTTTTGCCGTGTTGCAGGGTATACAGAACAAGAATTACTCGGGCAAAATCACAATATTATCCGCCACCAAGACATGCCAAAGATGGCATTTGCGGATCTGTGGCAACAGATCCAAGCCAAAAATGCTTGGCGCGGGATTGTAAAGAACCGCACCAAGAACGGTGGTTACTACTGGGTGGACGCTTACGTCACACCGATTTATGACAATGGCAAAGTCATAGGTTATCAATCAGTAAGGGTTAAACCTGATGCCCAGCTGGTGAAAACAGCTGAAACGGCATATAAGCAGTTACTCCAAACGGAACGTGGGAGAAAACGCCTGTCACTCAACCTGCCTAGTCCAGTGAAATATGGGTTACTGTTAGCCGCTTGTGCCCTTCCCGTTGCGATGACATTGGAGGCAAGCGGTATAGGCATTCCTGCCTTGGTCTCGCTTTCCCCTTCTATAGTCTTGGGCGCATTGTTCCGTCAAGAGTTGTTCGGTACGCCGTCAAAAATTACGCACTTGAAATCACAATATGACAGCCTCAGCCGAACCATTTTTTCTGGAAGTGATTCATTTTCGGTCGTCGACTACCACCTGAAAATGGCATCCGCAGGAATGCGGACAGTACTAGGCAGAATGACGGATTCTGCCGCGCCTTTACATGATTTAGCCGACGATTTAAGTGATACCACCAGCCGGGTTAATAGTGCTATCGGCGAACAAAACAAAGCTATTCAGCATATCGCGACAGCAATCGACAATATTTCCGATTCTGCACGGACCATTTCAGTTCACGCTAACGAGAGCCACCAGCTTCTGGATCTGACTCGTGACCAATGCTTCGTCACCCGAAATCAGCTCGATGCAACCCAATCAAGTCTGAATGCACTCTCGACCCAAGCGCGCCACGCCACTGATGCAACCGACAAACTCAGCACCGAGGCCAGTACCGTCAGTGCAGTAATGTCAGAAATTAGTGGTATTGCCGATCAAACCAATTTACTTGCCCTCAACGCTGCCATCGAAGCAGCCCGTGCCGGTGAACATGGCCGAGGTTTTGCTGTCGTTGCCGATGAGGTTCGCGCTCTGTCTTCTCGTACTCAATCAGCAACAGAACAAATTCAGACCAGTATTGGCAATATGCTTACTACTATCGAAAATTGGCAAGTGCTGATCAAGAACAACCATAACGACACCTTGCTGTGTGTTGACCAAGCCGCCCAAGGGGCTGAAGCATTGGGCGCAGTTGAGCAAAACATGCAGGCCATCAATGAGCTTGTCGACCAGGTGTCATCCTCGGCACAAAGCCAAGAGTCCTATGCCCAGCAAACCAGTGAACATATCCACGCTTTAGCCGACACGTCCCAGCAAAACCTCGAGGGCGTGAACCAAGTCGAGCAAAGCAGTGCAGAGATCAAGCGCCGGGTTGATGATTTCTACCTATTAGCGGACAGATTCAAGAATCACTAGGGCTGTTTCACAGTCTGTGTGTATCTCATCGCTATCATTAGTTCAACAACATGAATTCGATAGCAAACAAGCTAACCGAATGGGCAATCCCCCCATACTTAGGTATGATCGGTATATTGCCCCATCAACATAAACTGCCCATGTATCTCAATAACCTTAAACAGTATTTTGGTTTCGATAATCTTCGTCCCGGCCAGGATGAAGTGATAACTAAAGTCATTGAAGGCCATTCTGCTGCCGCTATCTTCCCCACAGGTTCGGGCAAGTCACTGTGTTATCAGTTACCTGCTTTGCAGCTTCCGAACCTAACACTGGTTATCTCGCCACTATTGGCGTTGATGAAAGACCAAATCAGCTTCTTACACAGCAAAGGCATTCAAGCGGCTTCCATCGATTCAAGTCAGAGCTGGGAAGAAACACAGCGCGTTATGCAAGGGGTACGCTCCGGTACCATAAAGATCCTTATGATTTCAGTCGAAAGGCTGAACAATGAGCGTTTTCGTCAATTTATCTCCCAAGTGCCGATCTCATTATTAGTGGTCGACGAAGCCCACTGTATTTCCGAGTGGGGACATAATTTCCGCCCAGATTACCTGAAGCTGCCTCAGTATCGCCAGTTGCTGAATATCCCACAGGTGCTCTTGCTGACAGCGACGGCAACCCCTGCGGTTATCAGTGATATGGGACAAAAATTCGGGATTGAAGATAACAACATTGTGATCACCGGCTTCTATCGCCCAAACCTCGATTTGACCATCGCCCCGACCTCAGAGTCTGACAAACTAGCCACTCTGTATAATACGCTAGCTAGCGATCCGTCACTGCCGAGCATTGTATATGTAACATTACAAAAAACAGCAGAAGAGCTCGCAGCCGCACTGCAACAACAAGGAATCATGGCGCAAGCATACCATGCCGGAATGGACAGCGATCGCCGCCAACAAATTCAAAGTGATTTCATGGCGGGCAAACACCAATGTACGATTGCCACCATCGCCTTTGGTATGGGGATCGACAAAGCCGACATTCGCCGAGTTATTCACTTCGATCTTCCCAAATCAATAGAAAACTACAGCCAGGAAATCGGTAGGGCTGGACGTGATGGCCAGCATTCCGACTGCATACTGCTAGGCAGCAAGTCAGGGCTAAATGTGTTGGAGAACTTCGTTTACGGCGACACCCCCGATCAGTCTGCGATAGAAACAGTACTTGGGCAAATCCAACAAAATGCTCCTCAGTGGGAAGTGGTGCAATTGCGGCTCTCCAAGGAAAGTAATATCCGCATGTTGCCGTTGAAAACCCTGCTGGTATATTTGGAAATGGCCCAAGTCATTGAGCCTCAGTACACCTACTTTGCCGACTACCGCTTCAAATTACTTGTCGATCAGCAATTTATCATCAACCAATTCCAAGGCGAACGACAAAGCTTCGTTAGCCACATCTTTGCCTGCTCGCCAAAAGCACGTACCTGGCATACAGTTGATTTCGATGCTTTATGGCAAACCGCCCAAACAGAGCGTAAACGTGTTGTTGCCGCAATCGACTACTTCAGTGAAAAAGGCTGGGTTGCTTTGGAAAGCAAACAGATGACCGATGTGTATCGTGTTACTAATCCAAACTTCGACATCAACGAAGAAGCCGCACGCTTGTATCAGCTATTTAAAGCCAAAGAGCAGAGTGAAATCGCAAGATTGGACAACATGCTCGCTTTCTTCGAAAGCCCGCAGTGCCTTAGCCATGAATTAGCAACTTACTTTGCAGATCACCAAGCCCCAAAACAATGTGGTCATTGCTCGGCATGCCGTGGTAGCGTTGCCAAGCTGCCATCTGATAACCAGTTAGCTGAAGTATCGGAGAATATGCTTAAAGCATGGTGCGACCCGTTTATTTCCGCTTGCCCAGTAACTCCTTCAGCAGCCGCTCTCACCCGTTTCCTATGCGGAATGACAAGCCCACTTCACAACGCGATTAAAGCTCGCCAGCTATCGGGTTTTGGCAAAATGGAGCAGTACCCTTTCCAGCAAACACTGACTCAAATTCATCAGCTTTATCCAAACCTTAGCTAACTGGGATAAATCATATCTACCCAAGTGACTTGAAGTTACTTGGGTATACTCCACCCTCCTTCCAAGATGAAAGACAACTTCCGCTCGCTGATATCATTTGTATTATGAAAAATAACATTCCCCCGTAGCGATCTTCATCACAAAGTTTTATGATGTCCACATAAATGCAAGTGACTTTAAATTGCAAAATGCAGAGCTACCGAAAGGTAACCAAGCACCTTAAAGTTACTTGGGTACAATATAAATGGAGATAGAGTAAACGCCATGACAAACGAAAGCCAAGATTACCAAACCTGCGAAGCCTGCGGTGTATCTGCTGAGATGGGTTTCATCATTAAAGAAAATGATGATGTTGCTGATGTAAAAATCTTCGGTGGCGATAAAGCAGCTCTAGAAGCTGAACTTGCTAACTACCTTGCGCTAGCTAAAGAAGTTAATACTAACTTCAAGCATGAAGTTAGCCCGCTTAAAGATGACAGCACAGAACTAACGGCACGTATCCAATTCGAGTGCAGTGCAGAAAAACTGATTTTTGAGCTTAAAACACGCTCACTAATGCGTTAATTCGCTTAGTAAACTGAAAATTTGTGTAATTTTACAACATTTTTCTCATAATTCAGAAAAGCTGATTCCTTCATGGTATCGGCTTTTTTTGTGCCACTTTACAGCTATATTTAATAAAGCACTCAATATGGACATAGTTACTCTATTTGCTTGCATATATTCCCAGCTCACTGGTCAGATATGCCTAAAAGCGATTCTCTGTTATCAATGAGTATCAAACAAAGTGCATTCGCAGAACGAATTAATAGTGGAAATTGATCTCGTTTTGTATGAAAATGACAGCAACACTATGAATCACTAAGCACATGATATTGAATCCATATCATGGATAGAAAAGGAAATATTCGATGAACAGCAATAAAGCACGAGTGATCTCTAACTGGAAACCAACTAACGAGCGCGAATCTGCGGCATTGAAAGAGTTTTTGATGCAAGAAATGGGAGCTAAAACTGCTCACCATGAAGGCGGTACCGGCAAACTTGGTCCTGATTCAGGTCGCCTTATTCGCTAATCCAGACATTCAATATTCAAGTAACAGTTCCCCCTGTTACGACAATGCAGCCTGCCCTTTGGGATATGGCTGCATTTTCTTTATAGGCTAATTATTGTGGCGCGATGTCGTCAAATAAATCTTTAACTACAGCTTCTTTTCAACCTTGACCCACTTGAGGGCACCATTGGTTTCAAAGTGTTTCTCCGGCTGACATTCAATCAGCACGCCTTCAATGGCGATCACTGCCCCCAACGAGTATGACTGCCCTTGATAGAAGCAAACACGCTGAGTATTGAATGTCCCTTCAAGGCTCAATTTAGGCTGGGATTTTACCGATATCTCTTTTGCCATGACAGGCAATGACGCTGGCATCGCCAATAGCAAGAACAAAGTGAACACAATAAACTGAGAACGGGAAGTGCATTTACAACAAGCCTGCCATACCGAATTCCGCTTTTTCATTACCACATCCTCCTTGATAAACACCTAGAGCCCACACACAACTAACCCTTAGCTATTATTATCGACCCAATTAATCTTTTACTTAAGCAATGAGATGATAATTCGTTAATAGCGATTATTCTTTAACTGCAGCGACAACGGAGATTTCCACTAGCAACACATCGCGCGCCATGCTCGCTTCAACACATGCACGTGCTGGAGCGTGACCTGCTGGCACCCAGCTGTCCCATACCGCGTTCATTTCAGCGAAATCTTTCATGTCTTTGATGTAAATTGTCGCAGAAAGCATGTGCTCTTTATCACTGCCAGCTTGTTCCAGTAGCGTTTCTACTTTATCTAGCATGGTTTGAGTTTGCTCAGTGATACCTTGTGTCGCATCTGCACAGACTTGGCCACATAGGTAAACAGTACCATTATGCTTTACGATACGGCTCATACGCTGACCAGTTTCTTGACGTTCAATCACAATAAATGCCTTCTTATGTTATTGGGGCCTAGCGGCCCAGATATATACCCAAGTGACTTCAAGGTACTTGGGTATAATGTAATTATGTTAATTACGGTTCAGCGCTATATTAACAACTGCACACTGCTCAGTAAAAAGAATTTATGACTATCAATTTGATAGCGACTTGAGTGTTTATAGATTCTTCAACGCCTCTTGCTGGCTCAAAGGAGACAATTGTTCTTGGTAGCGTTGAACGAAGGACTTCACGTATTCTGCATCCGTCTTAGCGTATTCTCTCAGCACCCAACCAATCGCTTTTCGAATAAAAAACTCTTGCTCACCGGCTAGCATCAGAATTGTTTCTTCAAGCAACGAGAGGTTTGTCTCTTTCTTGTGTTTGAGGTGAATAAGCAGTGAGGCACGACGTAGCCACATACTGTCTGACTGACGCCAACTGCGGACGACATCCTCAAGTTCGCGGTGCTCTTGCACCAACGGGCCGATAAGGTTCGAGGCGATTTTGTCGACCGTATCCCAATGGCTTGCTTCTGTAAGCATTTCTTCGTAAACGGAAAATGCCTCTAGGGTACGAAACGACTTGTAATACTCAGCAGCATCCATCGCGAGATATTGCTCTTCGCGATTTTCACCCGACCATAGCCAAAGCACCAATCGCTTGTACTCAATGAAAGAAGTGATCTGAGTATGCTCTCGGGCTTGCTTAAAAATCTCTTTTCGCTCTGGTGCCTTTACACCAT
The DNA here is from genome assembly GCF_052873915.1 of Photobacterium sp. DNB22_13_2. Lineage (NCBI taxonomy): Bacteria > Pseudomonadati > Pseudomonadota > Gammaproteobacteria > Vibrionales > Vibrionaceae > Photobacterium > Photobacterium sp. DNB22_13_2. The sequence continues at coordinate 22,515 of NZ_JBNNXU010000008.1, read as the reverse complement.
AAAAATCCTGTTCGGTTTTCATATACGCTTGCATGGCTTTCGCATCATCGGCATTACCCGCTTCGGCCATTCGCTGCTGCATGAATATCACCATCGGAATAACAAGTGACATCAATAACTTCCTTTTCTTTACTTATCATTAATATATTTTGCTGATATTGGAACACAGTTACTGGCTCAGTACCAATGTCTCATACCCAAGTGACCTCAAGTTGTAAAATTCAGAGCTTCATCAAGGTGTTCAGTTCAAGGAAAATAACTGAATGGAATAGCAGTCTATTTCGAGGTTATTTGACACAGAAATGGGCGCCTTGATGAACTCTCAAAGGGCGAGTTTACTTGAATACTAGGCGGTGTTAGCGATTATTGATTTAGAGCCACTAGATCATCAAATTCGCTGCCTTGCCTATCATTCAAGTAATTCTCGCTGAATCAAACACCTTGAGGTTACTTGGGTATACCTAAGACTTTTTCACCCTATTGATAAAGTTGACGAATGTCCGACCTCTTCCTAGGTTTATATCAATAATAAAAAAATCCTAGTTACAGTCATAATTGCCTATTCAATTTAACACCGCTCAGCCAACAGAAGGGATACCCGCTTATGGTGCCAAGAGAGGTCAAAACGGTTAACGATGCCAAGCAGATCATCGAGGAGCGTAAACTCAGCCACGTCAAGGTTGGGCTGTTCGACAACGATGGCGTGATGCGCGGCAAGTACATGTCTAAGGAGAAATTCTTTTCTTCCCTCGATACTGGTTTTGCCTTTTGTGACGTTGTCTTGGGATGGGACGTTAAAGATCAGCTCTATGACAATACCCAATACACAGGCTGGCACACAGGCTATCCCGACGCGCCAGTACGAATTATCCCTTCAAGTTGCCGCGATGTACTGGGTGAAGATGGCATGCTGTTGTTTATGGCTGAGTTTGCCGGAGAAGCCGAGTCGGTATGCCCAAGGGCAACACTACGAAGAGTATTGGATAAAGCCAAATCCATGGGACTTCTCCCCAAGGCTGCTTTCGAGTATGAGTTCTTCCTCTTTCGTGAAACTCCCCACTCTGTTCGCGAAAAAGGTTTTCGCAACCTAGTGCCAATAACACCCGATTGGTTTGGCTATTCGATGATACGAAACTCAACCTACTCCGAACTCTATCAATCTATTCTTGCGATGGCCGAGACCATGGACTTTCCCATTGAAGGGATCCATTCTGAGACCGGTCCAGGGGTAATTGAAGCCGCGATTGCCGTCGACCACGCTTGTCATGCGGCCGACAAGGCGGCACTGTTTAAAACCTACATGAAAGTGCTGGCCCAGAAGAATGATCTCATGGCCACCTTTATGGCTAAATGGAGTAATGACTATCCTGGTCAGAGTGGCCACATTCATCTCTCTCTGCAAGATCAAGACGGCAAGAGTGTATTCTTCGATGGTGATCAAGATCATTCAATGAGCACCCTACAACGGCATTTTCTCGCCGGTCAACAACGTCTGATGCCTGAGCTACTGTGTATGGTCGCACCTTCTGTTAACAGCTACAGCCGAATGATCCCCGGATTTTGGGCCCCAACTGATGCCACTTGGGGTATCGAAAACCGTACTACGTCACTACGAGTGATCACCGGCTCTCAAAAATCACAACGCATCGAATACCGTATTGGAGCGGCAGATGCCAACCCATTTTTAGCATTGGCTGCCGCGTTGGGATCCGGTTTGATTGGTATTGAACAGGGCTGGGAGCCATCGGATCCAGTCTTAGGAAATGCTTACCAACAAACTCACAGTGACACTCTCGCCTTACCCCGAACGCTTTGGGATGCCACTCAGCAATTTAAGCAGTCTGAAGCTGCAGTTTCACTCTTTGGCCAGGCATTTGTCGACCATTTTTCCGCTTCGCGAGAATGGGAGGATAGAGAGTTTAGAAAGCACGTAACTGACTGGGAGCTCAGCCGTTACTTCGAGATTATTTAACACAAGGAAAGGCGCTTGAACCATTCAGCCAAAAACAATAGGCAGCAAGGAGTTATCCAGAACACGATCTCTCCAGCCGATGGCAGTGTTGTCGCGACAGTGACAATGGCGGCTCCCGAAGATATCCAGCAAACATTGGATAAAGCGAACATCGCACAAAAGATGTGGAAGCAAGAGCCTTTAGCTCAACGACAAGACTACTGCAGTCGGGCTATCGATGCGCTGCTTAGCCACCGAGATATGATTGCCAGCGAACTGAGTTGGATGATGGGTAGACCAATACGGCATAGCAGTAGTGAATTAAAAGGTGTCGAAGAGCGGGCTCGGTACATGATAAAGCATAGTGAGCAAGCACTTGCCACCATCAAACTTCCTGAAAAAATGGGCTTCACTCGTTATATCTCCAGAGAACCATTGGGCACAGTATTGGTGATCTCGCCTTGGAACTATCCCTACCTCACCGCTATCAACTCAATCATACCGGCCCTGCTAGCAGGTAATAGTGTGATTTTAAAGCCGTCTTCCCACACACCTCTTTGTGCCCAACGATTCCAACAAGCTTTTGATGAAGCTCAACTGCCTGAAGGCATATTCCAGTATTTGTTCTTAAGCCATGATGCAACCGAAGCTACTGTTAGCAGTGAGCAAATTCAGCACGTGGTATTTACAGGATCAGTCACTGGCGGGGCAAACGTCGAGATCGCAGCAGCCGGCCATTTTCACGGACTTGGCCTTGAGCTTGGTGGTAACGATCCAGCCTACGTCTGCAATGACGCAGATATAAACCTCGCCGTTGACACCATTGTTGACGGTGCGCTCTATAATGCCGGGCAATCATGCTGTGCCATTGAACGAGTTTATGTTGATTATCGGGTGCATGATGAGTTTGTCGAAAAGGCAGTCCAACTCGTTAATCAATATCAATTGGGCTTTCCACTCGATGAAGACACGACGTTGGGTCCTTTAGTTTCGGTATCAGCGGCCGATCATGTCCGCCAACAAATTACAGATGCCCAGCAAAAAGGCGCTCAAATACATATATCAGAAGCCTGTTTTCCAAACAGTAAACCCGGCACCCCTTACCTCGCTCCACAGCTGTTGACGGATGCGAATCATCACATGAGAATCATGACAGAAGAAACGTTTGGACCTGTATTGCCCATTCAAAGAGTATATTCAGATCAAGAAGCTGTCGATTTAATGAATGACAGTGAATACGGTTTAACCGCCTGTGTTTTTACCTCTGATTTAAGCCGGGCGATCAGTATTGGCGAGCAAGTCGAGACCGGCACCTTTTTCGCCAACCGCTGCGATTATTTGGATCCCGCCCTAGCTTGGACAGGAGTCAAACACTCAGGAAAAGGCTACGCTTTATCAATACTCGGTTTCGAAACATTAACTCGTCCCAAGTCATTTCACCTTAAGCATCCGACCGAATGAATCGTATCACCTAACATACCGGACTAATCTATGACTCAGCTGCATTGGCACTACCCTACAGAAATTCTTGTTGGCGAGCATGCCAGTTCGCAGCTAGCCTCAATATGTAAAACACGGTCAATCCAACGTCCCCTCTTCGTTGTCGATCCCGCACTAACCGATACTCAAGCTATCCGAGATCTTCTCTCATCTTGCCAAACAGCTACTTTACAGAGCTCTATTTTTAGTGAGTATTCAGGCAATCCCACAGGCGAGCAGGTGGAGCATGGCAAAGAATGTTTTTTAAAAGGAAATCATGACGGCGTTATCACCATTGGTGGGGGATCATCCATCGACATCGGCAAAGCCATCGCTTTGGTTGCTAAACAACAGCAATCCTTATGGCAGTTTGAAGATGTTGGCGAGAACTGGACCAAAGCCGAGTCTAGCCTTATCGCCCCAGTCATCGCATTGCCAACCACCGCAGGAACGGGCTCAGAGGTCGGCAGGGCATCGGTCATTACTGATACTCAAAGTCAGTCCAAGCGCATTATTTTCCATCCGAAGATGCTTCCCGTACAAGTGATACTTGATCCGCGGCTAACCATCGAACTCCCTCCACACCTCACAGCAGCCACAGGAATGGATGCGTTATCTCACAATCTTGAGGCTTACTGCTCCCCCAGCTATCATCCCATGGCTGAAGCGATTGCTATCGAGGGAATGCGGCTGATAAAACTCTATCTTCCTATTGCACATATCGATGGTAACAACCTTCAAGCCAGAACTCAGATGCTAATAGCCTCAACCATGGGGGCAACAGCCTTTCAGAAGGGGCTTGGAGCGATGCACGCTTTGGCTCATACCCTCGGGGCGCGCTACAACTTACACCATGGCCTGCTAAACGCCGTCTTAATGCCCTATGTACTGTGTGCAAACCGGCACTATCTTCATGAAAAGATGCTGAGGCTTTCCCATTATCTCGAGCTGGAAAAAGAGGGATTTGACGGTGTTCTTGAATGGATACTCGCACTTCGTAAGCAACTTAATATCCCTCATACCTTATCTGATCTAGACGTTAATACTCAGGATAAAAAAGCCATTGCTGCACAGTCTGTACTGGACCCCGCAGCCTGTGGAAACCCCATCCACCTATCTCAAGAACAATATGAAAACGTGTTTTACCATGCCCTCAACGGCACGTTCGATCTATAGGATGCCATATGAAATTAGGTGTATTACTGTGTGATGATGTTAGGCCCGAGTTACAGGGTAAGCATGGAAACTATCCAACCATGTTTTCCAATCTTTTCGCCGCTGTCGACCCAAATATCACACTTCAATTTTATCGAGTCATTGACGGTCAATACCCACAATCCTTGAGTGAGTGCGACGGTTATCTAACCAGTGGTAGCCGATACAGTGTTTATGAACAAAGCCGATGGATAAATGTTTTCCAAGGGTTCATCCACCAACTCTACTTTCAGCAAGTCCCACTGGTCGGTATTTGCTTTGGCCATCAAATGATCGCGCAAGCGTTAGCCGGGGAAGTGGTATGTTCAGAACGAGGCTGGGGAATTGGCGCAACACAAATAACCATTGATTTAAAAGCAGCACAACGCTGCCCTTGGATAACCGAACCAGCTGAAACCTTATCCCTGCTGGTAAGTCATCAAGATCAGGTCCTTCGCTCCCCCTCAGAATGTATCACCCTCGCTGGCAGTAATTTTTGCCCAAACAGCATCCTGTTAGTCGGCGATCATTTTCTCGGTATCCAGGGACATCCAGAATTTACCCCTGAATACCTTTTCGATTTATTGAAACTCAGAAAGAACACTTATCCAACAGCAACATATCAAAGCGCATTAAATTCGTTGGTTCAGCCGACAGACCACCTTCAGGTGACCCGGTGGATCATCCAGTTCTTCCGCTACTGGCAGTTTATCAACGAGCCTCACACCTTCAATAAAACCGAATAAGTCCTTCAAACAAACCAACTCGTCTCTTTTTCCTCACAGCTTACAATGATATTTCATTACTAATGGCTGAGATAAAGGAGCACTCCATGTACCACGCCCATATCTATTTTGATGAGCACCAAATCAACACTGCGAAGCGCCTATACCAAGAGATCGCTCAGCGCGAAGATATTGAAGCCATTTTTCCACTGGTTAATCGTGAAGTTGGGCCACACAGCAAGCCTATGTTTGAAGTACATTTTGGCCATGGTAATCATCACTTTATCGAATGGCTGAAAATCAACCGCAGTAAGCTCTCAGTGCTGATCCACCCTGTTACCAATAATGCACTTTCAGATCACACAACCGAGGCAACTTGGCTAGGTAAAACGTTACCAATCAAGGTCGATATATTGTTTTGAGTTCTTAACAAAAACCCGCGCATTAGCGTCAGAATTATGCATCAAAAGTGACAAAACTCTCAATAATTTGGTTTTCTTGATTGATTTTGTTAGCATAGCCGACAAAATTTACTTTGCACTCTAAACAATTGAGGAAATAATGACTGTCACTAAGGATAAGTACAGTATTGATAATACCGACTATACCGTCGGTCAGGACAACATTCAGAAATGGGGATTTGATGTTCACAACCCTGTCTTCGGCGCAAGCGCTGGCCTCATCATCTTCTTTCTCATTGCTCTTTTAGTCAGCGACCCTGAGACCGCCAAAGCCACTCTTGATGGCATGAAATGGAAAATCATCGGTAGCTTCGACAACATGTTCATGTGGGCCGGTAACCTCTTCCTAATATTCTGTCTTGGCCTCATCATTTCACCGTTCGGTAAAATACGTATCGGTGGCCATGACGCAAAACCTGATCATTCAAACCTCTCTTGGATTGCGATGTTGTTCGCTGGCGGGATGGGGATCGGATTGATGTTCTGGGGTGTCGCCGAGCCAACAGCCTACTTTACCGGTTGGTACGAAACACCTTTAGGTGTTGAAGCGTACTCAGAAGAAGCCGCATATGCTGCACTTGGGGCAACCATGTTCCACTGGGGCTTGCACCCTTGGGCTATCTACGCCGTTGTTGCATTATCTATGGCATTTTTTGCTTTCAACAAAGGTCTGCCACTCTCATTCCGTTCAGTATTTTACCCATTGCTAGGTGACAGAACATGGGGTTGGTTTGGTCATATCATTGATGTGCTTGCCGTATTGGCTACACTATTTGGCCTTGCTACTTCGTTAGGTTTAGGTGCGCAGCAAGCCGCAAGTGGCCTTAGCCACGTCTTCGGTATTGAAAATGGCCTAGGTATTCAATTGGCGGTTATCGCATTTGTAACTGCATTGGCTATTTTTTCGGTTATCCGAGGCATTGATGGCGGCGTTAAAGTATTGAGTAATATTAATATACTCGTTGCTTTCTCTTTGCTGATTTTCGTTATCGTACTCACCCTATCGACCTTTTTGAAAACCCTTCCGACAGCACTGCTTGGCTACATCGAGAATATCCTTCCGCTGAGTAATCCGCATGGTCGCGAAGATGAAGCTTGGATGCACGGCTGGACCGTCTTCTATTGGGCGTGGTGGATTTCTTGGTCACCATGTGTCGGTATGTTTATCGCCCGAGTATCAAGGGGACGTACTGTGCGTGAGTTTATTACTGCAGTAATCTTCATCCCTACCACTATCACTCTAATTTGGATGTCAGCCTTCGGTGGTCTAGCTATTGAACAAGTAGTGAGCAAAGTGGGTGAGCTTGGGACAAATGGTCTAACCGATGTCACATTGTCACTGTTCCATGCATTCGACGCACTACCGTTTAGTACTGCGCTGTCAGTGATCTCCATTGCCCTAATCATGGTCTTCTTTATCACGTCATCTGACTCAGCATCATTGGTTATCGACAGCATCACAGCTGGCGGTAAAATGGATGCCCCGGTTCCTCAGCGTATTTTCTGGGCTACCGTTGAAGGTGCTATCGCGGCAATGCTGCTTTGGATTGGTGGAACAGAAGCAATCCAAGCACTGCAAGCTGGCGCTATTTCGACCGCCTTGCCATTTACCATCATCTTAATGGTAATGTGTATCAGCTTGCTCTTGGGTATGCGTAGTGAGTTGAAAATTTACCACTCGGCTTACGCTAACTAACCTATAAGCCGTTGCTAAAACAACAAAGCCGTAGCAATTGCTACGGCTTTTTCTTTGCTTGAATTCCTCTCAAATATTAACAGCTTATTGTGTATATTCGTTCGTTAAGCCACAACCTGGCTTAACCCATGCCAAAACTGAGTAATCGATTTTCTAGTCGCGTCTTTCGAGCGATAACAGACAATATCAAGGGTGATCATCAATTCTGATATTTCAGAAAATGCCCTAACTAGCTGCCCTTCAGATAACTCAGACTCAATCGCGTGCCTCGGAGCCCAAGCAACACCATACCCGTTAACCGCCATCTTAATTAAAGACTCGGTCAGCGTAGTTTCAAATACCTGATTTAGGGGGCACTGGTTTTTCTCTACTAGAGGCGCCACAACGTTATATAAAAATGTATGCTCTGAATAAGCTAAGTACGGATAGTCTTGCCCTACAGAGTGCTGTTCCAACAGAGCAGGGGCAATAACAGGAATGATTTCTTCTTGTGACACTAGCAGCTTTTCCACCTTGTCTTCAATGAGAAAAGATGGACGCATTCCCTGCGTGTTATATGCAAACAAAATATCACTCGAGCCATCTAATAATGCCTGAAAATGGTTATCTATCCCCTGCACTGAAGGGTTAATAGCCAAATTCAAATCGTGAAAATATGCACTTCCCTGTCGAAACAAAGTTGGCAACAGATTAACAGCAAACGAATGCAAGCTAACAATACGTACGGTGTTATCTGTCTTTAATGATACCTGAGCAAAGTCTTCTTTAGTCACCTTGATCTGATCAAGTAAGTTTTCAACATAGGGAACGAATTTTTCACCATTCTCTGTCAGGGTAATAGGGTACGAAGTGCGATCAAATAAGGGTGTGCCGACCCACAACTCCAGCGCCTGTATACGGCGGCTAAAAGCCGACTGAGTAACATGCCTCGCCTTAGCAGCAGCACCGAAGTTACCTAGCTCCCTTAGGCTCATAAAGTCTTCTAACCATTTGAAATCCATAAACTCTCCCTGCCATTTCTTACGCTATGATCTCAATGAATAGTTTCATTCGAAAACAGCAATAGAAATAAAAATACTCACATTAAAAATAAGGTTAATCTCCTTTGCGTGGCAGTAGGACTGGTGACAACAGTACCTTCTGCCAAAGCAGCTTGCTTGACTAAGCATCACTTAAACTAATAACGAAAGAGCAACCTATGTTTACCCTACTTAAAAACACTGAGCTTTATTCCCCGTTACCTATTGGCAGGACGGATATTCTAATTTCTCACGGCAAGGTACTGGCAATTAGCCCATCAATGCAAGTTAATGCGCTTAAAGATGTGAGTGTCATCGATTGTAAGGGAAAAATTGTTACGCCTGGATTAATAGACCAGCATCTCCACCTTACAGGAGGTGGCGGCGAAGCTGGCTTTGCCAGTCGTACACCGCAAGTAACGCTAAGTAAACTGATTAAAGCAGGCACCACCACCGCCGTTGGTGTACTAGGGACCGATGGTATCTCTCGCTCTCCGCGAGACTTATATGCCAAGGCCGCCGCATTACGGGAAGAAGGCATTAGCGCCTTCATGCACACCGGCTCCTATGAAGTTCCGACCAAAACCATTACAGGCTCGGTTCGTGATGACATCGCCTTCATTCCCGCTATCCTCGGCGTCAAAATTGCCCTTGCAGATCATCGATGCTCATTCCCAACCACCGAAGAATTAGCTCGTACCGTATCGGATATCCGCATAGCTGGCATGCTGTCGGGCAAGCGAGGATTAATGCACATTCATATGGGCGGTTTGGATAATCCGTTCGCGCAAATCAATGAACTGCTTTCCATGGGCCTGCCTATTCATCATTTTTCTCCAACCCATGTTGCGCGTACCGAGCACCTATTTAACCAAGCTATCGAATTTGCCCGCAAAGGGGGCTATGTAGACATCACTTCCGGTGGCAGTCGCTTCACCCCACCAGAGCAAGCCGTGAAATATGCCATGGAATCTGGCGTTGAAGCCCACCACATCACCATCAGCTCTGACGGTAACGGGAGCTTACCGAAATTTGATGACACCGGCACGCTCGTTGGTATGGCCGCCGCCGATGTTGACAGCAACTTATTGATACTACCTAAGTTGATTGACTCAGGCATTACCCCCGAGATCTCTATTGCCATGGTAAGCGCTAATGTTGCTGATTCTTTGGGTATTAAGAAAGGCCGAGTAGAGATCGGTTGTGATGCCGACCTATGTATATTCAACGATGACTTTAGTCTTGACAGCGTGATAGCCCAAGGAAAAACCATGATGCTTCACGGCGAGATGCAGGTAACAGGAAACTTTGAGTAAGGAATACGAAAATGAGTTTGTTAATTGCCCTTATAGGACTAGTGATCGCTGGACGATTTATCCTCAAAAACTACAACCCGCAAGGTGTCCTTTTTACAACGGGTATCGCCATGATGATCGTGGCTATTTTTACCAACAACGCTAGTTTTGTCGATAAATCCACCGGCTGGATCGGTTTCGATATTTTCGAATACATCAGCAATACTTTTAGCAACCGCGCCGGCGGCTTAGGTCTGAAAATCATGCTGATTGGTGGCTTTGCCATGTTGATGTCGGCTATTGGTGCCAGTCAGGCCATGGTGAGGGTAACATCTAAACCACTGATGAAGCTTAACTCGCCTTATCTCATGTTGGCGATGGCATTTATTTTGGGTCAATGCCTCGCACTATTTATCTCTAGTGCCACCGGACTCGGTCTACTACTAATGGCCACCTTATATCCTGTACTAATTCGCCTGGGTTGTAGCAAGGCAGCTGTTGCCGCAGTTCTAGCCAGTACCTGCGCAATTGAATTTGGGCCTGGCTCTGGAAACTCGATTTTAGCGGCACAAACAGCCGGATTAGATATCACTGAATACTTCATCAACGATCAACTTCCAGTAATCAGCATTCTGGTTGTCGCTGTTGCCGCTATTCATGCCCTTACTCAGCGGTATTTTGATAAAAAACTGGGCGTTGAAACGACCATTTCAAAAGTAGACCGCCAAGTTGAAGATAACAATCCAAACGCCCCACTTTATTACATACTTCTACCAATGCTTCCTCTGTTCTTTATGATAACCTTCAGTCAAATGGGTGTAGGTACCATCAACGTAGGTATGGCCACTGCCATCTTGCTCAGTATATTTATCAGCTTGAGTTGTGAGTACTTGCGTCACCGTCAAGCTCGAACTGTATTTGAGAAGCTACAAGGTGTGTTTAATGACATGGGAAAGGTATTCGCCACTGTCGTGACACTTATCATTGCTGGCCAAACCTTTGCCATGGGCCTCAAATCTATCGGTGCTATCGACGCATTGCTAAACCTAGCCAGTGGCGCTGGTTTTGCAGCAAGCGTGATTGTACTGTTTATGGCCATTCTCACCTTTACGATTTCAGCACTGATGGGCTCGGGGAATGCCGCTTTCTTCTCATTCGCACCAATGGTGCCACAAATCGCGGAGAAAATCGGGACCAATGTGGCAGACATGATCCTTCCAATTCAGCTATCAGCAGGCTTTGGTCGAACAATCTCACCAATTGCAGGCGTGATCATTGCCGTTGCCGGTATTTCAGGTCTATCACCATTTGATATTGTACGCCGCACCCTGATCCCAATGATCAGCGGGTGGTTGATCATGTTAATGATCACCTTTACCCGTAGCGGGCAAATCATGGAGTTATTACCTTTCCTTGCAGCGGCAATTGTTCTGTCCCTCGCTGGAATAGCAATAATGAAATTTCGCGCCAAGCAACAACCACAGGCTCAAGCTTGAACCCCGGTACTTGTAACTGACACTACAATCGCAGACATAGACTAACCAATAAATCTCTGCCTATACAGAAAAGCCGTAGCAATTGCTACGGCTTTTCTGTTTTCATACTTTATGGCCAAATCTAGGTGATGATTAAGAGATTGACATCGAGTTACCACACTCTGGGCATTTCCATAGTGATTTGTACTTCATTTTTTGCCACCAATTACGGTGCATCTTTACCATTTGGATATTACAACGCTGACACACTTTAACACCTAACTATTTGTTATTAAATATATAAAGCTAAACCCTAAATCTTGTGTCATCCTTGAGCAGGCATATGGTATGCCATACCAATGGCATTAGACAAGTCAATTTTTTGTCATTAGTGACAAAAAATTACGACTTTGCTCTAAATGAGATATCCATTAGAACGAATTTAGGGCTGACAGCGACAATACGGTAACGGGTACCTTAGTAACTAGAAAGTGCCAAGGGTTAGCTTAGCACTCAGATATCCCTACCAAAGTCATTAAACATTGGAGGTAAGTGAGACAGACAGATTTTGTCGTCGGGGCAATAGCTTGGTACTGTGGTCAGGGTTTTAATAGTACTATTCATTATCCCAGCCGGGGATAGGTTAGTAATCCTGTTTTGCAGTAAATAATCACGGAGTGTTCTTCTACTGTTTATATCCATACTATAACGAAGCTGTGCCTTATCAAAGAGCCTAGCCATGTTATTCTCTACCGTCTTAATGGACTTACTAAGAATGGTACTGATAAATTCATTAGAGAAACCACACATAATGAAATAGGCATATGTTTCCTGCAGCGGTGTGAAACTTTCACACAGTCTAGACGCATTAAAGTCAATATTAGAACCTTGATTATAATAAACATTAGGATCATTAAAGGCAGAGTATAAAGTAAATATAAAACCAGTATTATACATACTGACATCAATACCAACAGCTTTACCAGATGCATTGATTATCGGGCGTTTAGATACGTAGTATGCCTTACAAGTTGAGCCGATCTTTATTATGTTTATTGAAAAAAGATACTCTTTACTCTCTAAGACATGCTTGTTTTGGATGTCAATAACCTTGGAAAAATCACTAAAATTACTTTGAATTTCTGAATTTTTCACCCCAATAGCCTGTTCACTCTTCAACCCCAAAATGTCTTCGTAAGGCTTGTTAACCGCAGTATAGTGACCATCTTCATCATAAACGGCACAAGGGAATGGACTGGTTATATTCTTAAGCCCTAGCGCATAAACATATTGCTCATCTGTGATTTTCATTATTTTTTAATTAGTTAAGGTTAAAAATCAGAATGCATTGATTAATTTCAATAATAGATAGAACTGATAAGCTACTTAACCACCAAATATTATCAAGTTATTTCATATCTTTTTTGTAAGAAAATTACAACGCAGTAGCCGAGGTCTGACTACTGCTTAAAATGATTCTTATTTAACTTCAACAACAACGCGTTTTGCCAACGACATCGCTAGGTTGTTATCGTAGTAAGCCGCTTCATTGATAAAATGCGGGTACGCCTCGTAATCCCCTTCCCAGCAAATCTCTTGGCCGTTAAACAAAGTAAAAATCGGGTCACCATGACGAAGTACTTTAAAGTCAGAATCTTGCACATTTCGGTGGACCATTCCAATGCGCTCACCATTCTCATTCTCAGGCAATTTCAACGTTTCATGGTATCGGTATGCTTCATAGCTAGCCGGGAGTTCCGGTAAGGCATCACGATTATGCAAATCGACAAAATCCAAAATATGACCAGTCATTTCTTCCATCCAGTCTAGGACATCTTGGCGAATGACGGACTGTGGTTGAGGGCCAATTTCAACGATCACTCCCTGTTCAGTAATAGAGCTCAAGAAACCATGCTCATGAACCGGGACATGGTCTTCCAACACCACAACAGCACTTGGCATCTTTGCAATGACGTACGCCCCCAACTGTCGGTTAAAAACATCGGTCTGAAGCAAGATAAGAGATGGTCCCATATTGCTGGTCGTATTATGCAGATCGATAATAAAGTCGGTTTTTGCCGCGCCCTTTGGCCCTAGCTGTGCGTTAATAACCTTCGCACGGCTTTGTTCATAATTGGCTAGCTCAAGGTTGTTAAGCTCTTCAATGGCAAACTGGCGGTTCATGTCACAATCAAGGTAACGTTTGTTCTCTTCAAACGCTTTTGGGTTCGCAAAAACGGTTTCTACAGAAAAGCTTTCACGCTCAATTATCTGTGGTGCGTCACGCCATTTACGCAATAAGTAAATACCACTGAATTCATTGCCATGGGTACCACCAACAATCGCGACTGTATTCAACTTCTTCTTCCCTGTCATTTTTGCTCAAACTCGCCTTTATAGTGAAAATATACATACCCACAGATAACAGGTTCGCTGATAATTTTCCATTAAAATTGCATAATAATTGACTCGCATGAGGCTGGTCGTGCCAGCCATCGATACACACGAACCCCATTAAGGGCGTGTTTGGGCCAATTTCAGGTAGGAATGTAGCTGGCCATTTTTATATTCAATGGCTGAGTGAATACTGCTTCCTTGACTGGCGACCACAGTACAAGTGTAGCGATTTTCGTCCTTATAGATAGTCAGCTCTAGCATGCCGTTAACCAACTGCCACTCACCACGGGTTTTCTGCCTTCTAAACAATGTAAATTCTTCCAGGCTACCATTCGGGTGGAGTAATAGCTCAGTGATATACCCTGCTGAGCAGGTTTTGAGCCAATGCTGTTGGGTTAACTCTGTCAGAGAAAAATCGCGCTTGCCTGCTAACCATGTTTGCAGCTCATCTTGCTCCGAGCTATCGGGCGTCGGTAATCTGTCCAGATCCAGTAACCTGACTCGTTCCGATTCGCGGTAAAATAGCTGCAACAACTTTTGGGTTTTATTATCAGACATCCTTATCTCCCTAGAACAGTTTAGGCTTTCAAATGTAACGCTAATTAAATTACAACATTAGTGTTAAACCTTGATTTTGCAATACAAGTCAAAACTTCACCTTGCCTCTCATCACTTTTGTCTGACCACGCTGCGTTTTTTTATCTACTCGCCTTTTCTGCGAGTTGCGAGTCGGCTTCGTTGCACGACGTGCCTTCTGTTGTACGACCGCCGATTTGATCATAGCAACCAATCTGTTCAACGCATCTTCCCGATTCAGCTCTTGAGTGCGATATTGCTGGGCTTTGATAATAATGACCCCGTCTTTCGAGATCCGGCTATCGGACAGTGCCAACAAGCGTTCTTTATAGAAAGCAGGCAATGACGAGCGCGATATATCAAAGCGAAGATGAATGGCTGATGAGACTTTGTTGACGTTTTGTCCACCAGCCCCTTGGGCACGTATTGGTGTCAACTCAACTTCCCAATCACCCAATTGGACTGAATTAGAAATTTCTATCATAAAACTAAAATAAAAAAGGGTTCAGAGGATAGTATACCTTTACTTGATGAGTTTGTGTCGCCGACAACGCTCTGAACAATAACGAACATTATCCCAACATAGCCGCCATTTTTTGCGCCAATTAAACGGGCGCCCACAGACTACGCACATTTTTTGCGGCAGATGACTTTTTTTCATTTAACCCTCACGCAATAGTGGTCGTCTTTTCTATTTACGATCAATAACGTAAAACCGCTCAACCGCTGTATTCGCGAGTTGTGCGGTATTCGGGGTTAAATCTTATGGAATTTATGGCTTCACTGATTACAGATGTCGGTAATTGGATCCGACCTTGGATTGATGATATCGCCACTGCAGTGGTCACCTGCTTACTGGTAATGTTTGCAGCTGATATCAATCGGTTTATGCGAAAACAGCTAGTCGGCACCAATTTTGTAGTCAGAACGATGATTTTTATATTGATTAATGCCTTTGGTTACGGCTTTTTTATTGTATGCACTGCTCCATTATTGTCGACGCAGCTAAGCCAGCTGGCTAACCACTGGCTTATTACGGTTATCACGGCCTTGTTTATTGTCATCGGCGTTTGGGCCCAGCGACACCGTCAACAAGTCTAACCAAGACGCTATCGTTGTTATACGGCTAGTTTGAAGATGAAAAACATCATCATCAGCCACAGACCAATGCCTGATACCGCGACAAATGAGAATACGATGAGCTGCTTTAATTTTGATAGAAAGCACGACATATGCATAACGAACCTCCTTGACTGCCACTGGACTTGGAATATAAAGATTAACCAAGCTTTAACAATATCTTACCCCTAATACAGAGCAAGCAGTTAAGAGACAGATCGGCTTCTGGAAAAGTGGCCCGAAATGCTAAATCTTTGGCATAAAATGTAAAAAGCCCGGCAGTCGCCGGGCTATATCCATCGTGTAATTTTATACCCTACGATACGGTAGGTAGATAGGCTCCCAAGTATGCTCAGCCAACTCGTGAATAATATCTTTGCCTGCTAAATCACATTTAGGGTCTTTCGCCTGCATATCAGTCAGAATGCGGGTAGCAACATGCAAAGATACCTGCTTCAAATTGCTGATGCGGGGATAAACACAGCCTAAGGCCAAATCATCATCCGCAACCATTTCCGCCAACGCATAAGAAGCCGTAGTGAACATGTCCAACGTCACCTTTTCGGTGTGGGACACAATTGCGGCCAGCCCCACCCCAGGGAAAATAAAGACATTATTACCCTGACCGATGCGGAAATCTTGGCCATTGTAATTCACATCACCAAATGGGCTACCTGTAGCCACAATAGCTAGGCCATCACTCCAACGGTATATATCTTCAGGCAAGGCCTCACAGTTCGCGGTAGGATTAGACAGTGGGAAGATCATCGGCCGCTGTGTGTACTCCATCATCTTCTGGATATGGCCTTCTTTGAAAGCGCCACCAATGCCACTGGTACCCAAGAGTACCGTTACAGGATAGTTATCAATTAACTCAGTTAATGATACCTTGCCAGCCTCAGCGACACTCCAGCCTTGGGCCATCTTTCTCGGTTTCGCGTAGCGTTTCTTGTATTCATCCAACCCTTCACGGTCGTCAAACACCAAACCTTGCGAGTCCAAAATAAAGATCTTTTCTCGCGCCACCGCATGAGAGCAACCTTCCTTGAGCAGGCCTGCGAATATTTGGTCAGCAACGCCAACACCGCCAGCCCCCGCGCCATAAACCACATATCTCTGGTCGGCTAACGTCTCATCCTTTATTTTGGTCGCCCCCAGAATACCGGCCAATACAACCGACCCTGTCCCCTGAATATCATCATTAAACGATGGTAAATACTCCTCGTAGTCAGAAAGGTTGTCGAAGGCATTAGATTTACTGAAGTCTTCCCATTGAAGAACCGCTTTGGGGAAATTACGCTTAACCTGATGCACAAACTTCTTAATGAAGGCTTTATATTCCTCGCCTCTCAGACGTCGGCGAGGAACCCCTAAATACATAGGGTCATCAAGTAAATCTTGGTTATCTGTCCCAATATCCAATGTTATAGGTAAACAATGAGCAGGATGAATACCAGCTCCCAAGGTATATAAAGACAGTTTCCCAATGGGAATACCCATACCACCTACCCCTTGGTCACCGAGCCCCAAGATGCCTTGGCTGTCTGTTACCACGATTATTTTTATATCTTTGCCGGTGAAATGACGAGCAAGCTCATCCATGTTTTCGACATTGTCTTCAGTGATATAAAGGCCGCGGGCTTTTTGATAGCGGTGGCTAAACTCCTGGCAGGCCTTGCCGACTGTAGGGGTATAAATAATTGGTGTCATTTCTTCTACGTGCTTAGAAAGCAGCGCATAAAAGAGGGTTTCGTTCCTATCTTGAAGGGCACGCAAGAAGAGGTATTTTTCAATATCGGTTGAAGCATTTTTAAAGCCGTCGTATACCCTATTCAATTGATCTTCAAAAGTCTGGACACGTGGTGGTAGCAAACCATCTAACTGAAAAGCTTCTCTTTCTTCATAGGTGAATGCAGTACTTTTATTCAGAGTACGATCATTGAGCAATTCAGTGCCTGTTAGCGATACGGGTCTAAACTCATTGCCGCTTTCATCCTTCCAACGTAGGTATTTTCCTATCGTCATCTCATCCTCCGTTCACATTATTTTCATTGTTATTTCGGGCTTTCTTCTAAGGAGAAAGTCAACAAATTGTAAACCTTATGAACAACTAAAAATGTGACAGCAGGAGGTTTGTCTTAAAAGAACAATAATGTTCCGAGGCAACACATACCATTGAGTCTGAATATCCCAATCCTAAAGTATTAATGTAATTCATTATTTCTGTTGTACAAACTAATCATTGAGAAGTAAATTCACTTAGTTGATTTTCTATCCATATGCTTACTTCTTGTTTTATTAAGCAAGTTTATTGACCTATTCTTTACAAGGACTCGTACTAACTGCTTATCCTTCATAGTCTTTTCTCTTTGCCACAGTCAACACATTTCCATATTGATTTAAACTTTAACTTTTGAATCCAACTACGACGCACTTGAACCAGGCGTCCACTACAATAATCACACATACAGATAACCAACAAGTTTATATTTGGAATAGTTCGATAATTAATATGCCAGAATCCTGATTGTATTTTTCAGGAGAAAGTAAATTTTATGTCTGTTTCATGTTAGGTTTTGGCAAATGGAATACGCATCGCACTTTTAATTAGTCGCCATACTTTCATTATTCTTTTCTCTACTCTCATATTGTCCATTTTACACTCACGACCATGCGTTTAGAGTCGACACTGTAAACACGCAAATGAAACACACCTTCCACACACAAATAGTACGACGTACCGTTTCTGATTTCAAGTCAAAAAAATGGCATTGCGACAAATTTACGTCACAAACAACGAGAATCCGTAGGCAAACGGTTTTACGCTCGCAATTCAACCAAGCAATCGGTTACTTTTTTATTGGCTTGATTGTATTTCAACCAAACTCATAAAATTTACTTGATTTGCTTCACAAAAATTTGAGAATCAACAGATACGAGCAAAAAGTTTCTTTAACCTCTGTCACTCATTTGGCTCTGAACGACAATAAATACAATGACTATGAAGAAGACTTTTATTGCGGCAGCTATTGCCCTTGCCGCACTTTCTGGCTGTAACAGCAGCGACTCTGTTAGCACTTACACTGAAGCCCGCTTTGCTACTTTTAACCTTTCTTTTGATCGTGCTTCTTATGAAGACTTGGTGGCAGAGATGTCACTAACTCGAGAGGAGCAATCAGAGTTGATTAAGCGTTACACCTCTGATGATGCCTCTTTAACAGAAGAAGAAGGTGAGACTGCAGAAAAAGTTATTCAAATTCGAAACGTTGCTGAGATCATCCAACGTGTTCGCCCTAATGCCTTTGTCCTAGCCGAGTACAACAATGACGGTGAAGGCGAAAACATGGATGCACTAAACGGCTTTCATGACAATTACTTGGCACATTCTCAGAATGGCCAGAAGACAATTGCTTTTAACTACAAGAAAAACATCGCGACTAACACTGGCCTACCAAGTGACTATGACTTGAACCTTGATGGCTCAGCTTCTGGTACCGGTGATGATGCTTGGGGCTTTGGTTTCTACCATGGTCAATATGCGTTTGCTGTGTTCTCCCAATTTGAAATCGACGAAGCTAACGTGCGTACTTTCCAACACTTCAAATGGAAAGACATGCCGGGTGAGAAAAACCTTGAGATTGTAAACTGCAATGTTGAACTACCTGAAGGTAAAAATTGCGGTGATGCCTGGTACAGTGATGAGGCATGGGCACAATTCCCACTGTCTTCTAAAAACCATGCCGATATTCCAGTCATCATTCCTAAAGCCAATGGCGATAAAGAGGTTGTGCACTTTTTAGTTTCGCACCCTGCACCACCGATTTTTGACAATCCAGCGAAGCACAACACCGAGCGTAACCGTGCCGAATTACAATTCTGGAACGATTACATCGACTCCAAAAACTACATGTACGATGACAAAGGTGTATATGGCGGCCTAACAGCTGGCAGCAACTTTGTTGTTGCAGGAGATTTGAACGCTGATCATCAAATGGGCGATGGTGATCGTGAGACGATCGCCAACCTTATTAGCCACTCCATGGTGAATGTTGAAGGCACGTTGGGTAGCTATGCTCCTGCTAGCAATGGTGGCGAGTACTGTCTAAATGAAGGTATCTGTACCCGCAACCCAGATACCCCTCATGTTGAGAATATTACTAGCACAAGTGGACTGCGCCTTGATTACGTAATCCCGTCCGCAACACTCGATATCAAAGACTCTGGTGTGTTCTGGCCAGCTGGTAACGAAGATGGTTATAACCTTGTTTTTGATGAAGAGTTAGGCAATAGCAAAGGCGTTTCTTCTGACCACCGCATGGTATGGGTAGACTTAGATTTGAATAAGTAACTCTCAACTCTCAACTATCAACTATCAACTATCAACTATCAAAACAAAGCCTCACCAAATGGTGAGGCTTTGTTGTATTGGAATCTAGCTAATTGCGCCTTACTTCAAAGAGTGAATAGCCACAACTATGCAATACGAAAATTGGTTAGCGCCCCTGTTTCATCACCGACAAACACTGCGGTGGCAAGGGGTTTTACAAGGTGTCTCGATGACCGATTGTTCATGGCCTGACTTCAAGAATGTCTGGACGGATGATGAGTAAATTGAGCAACAGGCAAATTATTAATTCGCCTGTTGCTCGGTATTACAAGTACGTCTACTTCGAAAAAGTACTCAAGTCGATCTCGTATCGCTCTAACACCTCCTGCATCTGCAGCTTTTTTTGCCCAGCCGATACCGCCATGACCTTGGCTGTCACATCTGAGATCTCCCCTTGAGTGATCCCTGCCTTTTTGGCTTGCTTGAGATAATAGTTGGTGCAAGGTAGACAATTCATTGCCATTGCCGCCGCGAGACCTACTAGTAACTCTGTTTTAGTATCTAGGTGCTCATTGTCGTGGGTCGAACGATAGAACGCACCATAAACTTCCTGATGTTTTCCTAACATATCCCCTCCTTGGTCGTTTAAGGTCTGTTGAAAATAGGTGTACAGTAGCATAACAAACGAAGAAGACTTCAGATCAACATCATTGACAAAATATTTATTTATTATTTGTTTATCATTAATTTAAATAACAAATCAAACTATGCTGATAAAGCATTTATAACTACTGATTGGAATGGCCATGAGGTGCCTCGCTATATCCCCAAGTAACTTAAAGGTTCTCGGCTATATCACGAGGCTTTAATCAAGCTGATTCAATTAATATTAGTTATTAGCCTGCTCATGGTGTTGGGTGAGTTGTTTATAGAGCACGTCTTTTAAAACCATACGCTGTTGCTTTAAGTCATGCATACTGGTGTCATCAATCGGGCTACCTGAGATTTCCAACTGACGAATGTCATAATCAAGTTCATGGTAACGTTGGAGGTCGGCTTTGAACACAGGATCATCGTGGTTGAGCTGAACAATATCTAATTTGAGTTCTGGAAAATCTAAAATAAACGCATGGTTTTCATTTAGCATCGGCATTCCCTCATTTGTTGGCTTACAACCTAGTATAGGGGCAACTTAGGTTAAAAACTGTGGCCTAGCCGTTATCGCGAGTGGAATAACGTTGCAAAGAAAAATCGAGTCGCGATTACCTGAGTTTCCTTTGCCTTTTCTTTGGGGGTAGGTGTTCATCAAAACTCTTCCATCGCATTTTCGTTGGATGGGCAGCGTTTTTCAGCTATTAGTGGCTAATGTACTTAGCATTAACCTTCTCGATACCCCCTTCAAATTCGAATGGTGCATCATGGAAATAGGCTTCGGAAACCGCAGAACTTAAGTCCGTGCTATCATGGAACGAGAACATCGCTGGCGCTGTTTTCGGAACCTGTCCTTCAGCCAAAACTTCACCATCAATTTTGATGGTCACATTAAGCGGCGAAAATGGTTTAGGCGTCTCTGTGCGTGAGAGGACTAAATAGCAACCAACAAACTAGACGCGCTTCAGCCGATAAAGAAACATTAGCTTTCGGTAATACGCCACAATTTTTTATATTTCTAATGATTCGTATTCTATTGTTCTATAAGAATTACTAATGTTTTATGTCCAACATCTGGTTGGGAAGTCCCAAGCTGGCTCATTTATGCCCCTTTATGGGTTATCAAATTTCCTATTGCTTTTTGCAGAGATTTTGGAGATTCTACAATGCTGCGCAAATTTTACCGCACCAGCAGTTGCAACTAGTCAACCAAATTTATAGGTAAAACCATGAAGTTTCCAAAATCCCTTCCTACTTCTCATCAAACTGTACTTGAGCACATTGTAGCGGTGCTAGCTAAAGACCCGCGTATTTGTGGTATTGGCTGTAGCGGTTCTTATGCCACAGATTCTATGGATCAATATAGTGATTTGGATTTTGTTATTGCTATTGAGCCTGAGTATCACTCACAGGTTATGGAGCAGCGTTTTGAGATTTTAAATCAGTTTGAGGGTTTACTTGCGGCTTTTACTGGTGAACATGTTGGAGAACCAAGACTGATTGTTTCTTTATTTGAGGGGAGTGAACCTGTACATGTAGACTTCAAGTTTGTTTCTTTGCCTGACGCTGCTGTACGAGTTGATGATACTCAGGTACTTTGGCAGCGGGGTGATTGCTTAAGTGATGTATTTGCGACTCAGCAACCATACTACCCACAGCCTGATGCTCAATGGATCGAAGACCGATTCTGGATTTGGGTGCACTATGCAGCAACCAAGATCGCTCGTGGCGAATACTTTGAAACCCTAGAGTTTATCTCTTTCCTACGTATGACAGCACTCTCTCCGTTAGCATTACAGCAAGCAGGCTTAACGCCATCGGGGGTGCGTACAATTGAGAAACGTCTACCAGAGTTTGCTAAAAAACTAGTAAAGACTGTCGCCATGCCAGAGAAAACATCTTTGATTTCAGCACTTGAGCAATGCATCGCTATCTATTTGGAACTGAGAGAAAAAGAAGACGTTGTAATAAATGATAAGACTAAACAAACCAGCATTATTTACCTTGAAGCCCTAAAGTAGGAAAGTACTTCGTGTTGTGTAGTGGGTTAGAGTGAATGCTTTAACCCATTTCTGTCCGTGCGACCTGAAGTCGTATGAAGCGTTGTTCACCACGACAAGAGTGAACCATCTGTATCACCAGATGACCCT